>VGBQ01000276.1 GCA_016870425.1 Actinomycetota bacterium
AGCCGATGTCAAGAAGCTTCGCGACCTCACGGGCGCGGGCATGATGGAGTGCAAGAAGGCCCTGGAGGAGTCCGGCGGCGACATCGACAAGGCCATCGAGGCCCTGCGCATCTCCGGGGCAGCCAAGGCGGCGAAGCGGGGTGCGGAGCGCACCGCGGCCAATGGACTCGTCGTCTCCCAGGACAACGTCATGGTCGAGTTGCTGTGCGAGACCGACTTCGTGGCCAAGAGCGAGGACTTCCAGGCGCTCGCGGGGACGATCGTCCAGACCGCCGCTCAACTCCAGGTGGGCGACGCGGCGGCGCTGGCGCAGCAGATGATGACGGACGGGCGCACGGTCGATCAGGGGATCTCCGATCTCGCCGGGATCATCGGCGAGAAGCTCGAGCTCGGCCGCGTCGCGATGCTCACGGCCCCGGTGGCCGTCTACCTGCACAAGCGCGCCTCCGATCTGCCGCCGCAGGTGGGGGTCATGGTCGCCTACACCGGCAACGAGGACGATGCGCGCAATGCGGCGATGCAGGTCGCAGCTATGCGCCCGACCTACGTCACCCGCGACCAGGTGCCCTCGGATGTCGTCGACAATGAGCGGCGCATCGCCGAAGCGACCGCCAAGGAGGAGGGCAAGCCCGAGGCAGCCCTGCCCAAGATCGTCGAGGGCCGGCTGCAGGGATACTTCAAGGAGGCCGTGCTCATCGAGCAGCCTTCGGTCATTGACAACAAGAAGACCGTGGGTCAGGTGCTGGCTGACAGCGGCACGACGGTGACCGCATTCGCACGGTTCGAGGTCGGGCAGGGCTGAGGACCGCGGGTACCCGGAGCGGAGTAAGCCCGTGGCCTTGCTCGGGCGCACGCGCGCTCGCCGACCGGAAACCGCGATTCCTGGCCCCGGACCGCGGGCAACGGGCGGCCAGCCCGGGACCGGCGTACGGGCGGTCGGACGGGGCGCTACCGTCGGGTCCATGACAGGGCCGGTGTCTGCACAGGGCGACGACCGACAGGGTGGGTTCCACCCGTCCGCCGGGCCGGTCCAGCCGTCACTCGAGGGCACTATCGACACCTGGCCGGAGGCTCCCGAGGGCGGCTGGGAGCGGGTGCTTTTGAAGCTGTCCGGCGAGGCCTTCGCCGGCGACGGGGACCTCGGTGTTGACCCCGATGTCGTGCAGTCCATCGCGCGGCAGATCGCGGGAATCGTGCGTTCGGGCACGGAGGTAGCCGTCGTCATCGGGGGAGGCAACTACTTCCGCGGGGCTCAACTCTCCCAGCGAGGCATGGACCGCGCGCGGGCCGACTACATGGGCATGCTCGGCACAGTGATGAACTGCCTGGCTCTCCAGGACTTCCTGGAGAAGCAGGGCGTCGAAACACGCGTGCAGACCGCGATCACCATGGGACAGGTGGCTGAGGCCTACGTGCCGCGCCGGGCTATCCGTCACCTCGAGAAGGGACGTGTTGTGATCTTCGGCGCCGGCCTCGGGGCGCCGTACTTCTCCACCGACAGCACCGCCGCCCAGCGAGCCCTGGAGATCGGCGCGCGAATTGTGCTCATGGCCAAGGCCGTCGACGGCATCTATGACGCCGACCCCCGCACTCACCCCGACGCGCGGCGATTCGATCGCCTGTCCTACGACGCAGTCCTGGCCCGAGATCTCAAGGTCGCCGACGCGACCGCGATCAGCCTGTGCCGTGACAACGACATGCCGATTCTCGTCTTCGATCTCCTCGTCGAGGGCAACATCGCGCGTGCTGTCCGGGGTGAGAGGATCGGGACGCTGGTAACGCGCAACGATGCCCACCCAGGGAAGGACGCCACGTGAGCGAACAGGTCGACGAGATCCTCCTCGAAGCCGAGGAGAAGATGGAGAAGGCCATCGAGGTTGCGCGCGAGGAGTTCGGGACTATCCGCACCGGGCGAGCTAACCCGTCGATGTTCTCCAAGGTGATGGTCGATTACTACGGCACCTTGACCCCCGTCAACCAACTCGCATCATTCGCCTCTCCGGAGGCGCGCATGATGATCGTGACGCCGTACGACAAGGGGTCCCTAGCCGCGATCGAGAAGGCGATTCGCGACTCTGACCTCGGGGTCAATCCCACGAACGACGGCAGCATCATCCGGGTCGTTCTCCCCACGCTCACTGAGGACCGGCGCAAGGAGTACATCAAGGTCGCCCGGCAGAAGGCCGAGGATGCGCGCATCTCCGTGCGCAATATTCGCCGGCATGCCAAGGAGGCCATGGAGAAAATGGTCAAGGATCACGAGGTCGGCGAAGACGACGTCAAGCGCGGCGAGAAGCACCTTGAGGACGCCACGCACAAGACAGTTGCCCACATCGACGACATCCTCAAGCACAAGGAAGCCGAGCTCCTCGAGGTCTAGGCGATGACCGACCCCTCAGGGGCGCAGGACCCGGCGCCCGTTCCCAGTCGCGCCGGGCGCAACCTCCCCGCCGCCATCGCCTCGGGAGTGGTGCTGGCCCTGCTCGTCGTCGTCAGCCTCGTGTGGATTCCCTGGCTCTTCGGAGTGCTCGCTGCGGCCGCCCTATGCCTGGCGATCTATGAACTCACGACCGCCTTCGCCGCTGCGGGCATCCACGCCGCGCGCACACCGGTCTACGCAACGACCGTCGTCGGCATGGCGGTGGCCTACGTCTGGGGCACGGAGGCACTCCTCATCACCATGGGAGCC
>VGBQ01000277.1 GCA_016870425.1 Actinomycetota bacterium
GAACACCAAGCCCGAAACGAAGCACTCCGCAAAACCACCACAGGAACACGCACCCCGCTACAGTGACACCCCTCGCAGGCTGGGGAATTCCACCGAGCAGGCCTGAGGAAATTCAACGAGCGTCATCAGAGAGCAGGAGGTGGGGTAGGCCCCCCGCGACGGCCCCACGCGCGCCAATCGATGTGAGTCTTTTTGTCGGGGGCCGCAGCGGAAAGAGTCTACGTGCAGGTGAGGGTCGATCCGTGGATGGCTTCTGAGCTCACAGTGCCCACAAGGACGCCGCCCGCGTTGTCCCTGTCGAGAATCCACTGGCCGGGGAAACTCCGACCGGCCACGAAGTGGCATACTTCCGCTATCGGAGGGCTCGGCCGAATTGTGACCGCTATTGCGCGCCGCAATGTGACCATCCCCCTCGCGGGTGTAGTTCAATGGCAGAACATCAGCTTCCCAAGCTGACAGCGCGGGTTCGATTCCCGTCACCCGCTCTCGCGCGATATACATTGTCCATGAGTCCTCAGGGTCGCCTGTCTGACTCACGCACCTCGGTCGCCCACGAAGACCTTCGCTCGCAGATCGCAGCCGGCGCGCAGGGCAATCCCCCGTTGCTCTCCTTCGCCGATCCGGAGTTCATGGCGGACCCAGCCATGCGAGGCATACGCGCCCAGATCGAGTTGATGAGACCGGAGCTCGTCCAGCAGCGGGCTGGCGTCAAGCACCACGTCGTCGTATTCGGCAGCGCAAGGACGCAGCCCGGGCACCACGAATACGAGCAGGCACGGCAACTGGGTGCGCGGGTGGCTCGCTGGAGCAAGTCAGCTGAGTCCGAAGAACGTCTCTACATCGCGACCGGTGGCGGTCCCGGCATCATGGAGGCGGCCAACCGCGGTTCCTACGAGGAAGGCTGGCCGTCACTGGGCTTCGGTATCACGGGGCCCATGGAGGATCTCAACGAATACGTCGATCCTGAGCTCGCCTTCCGCTTCCACTACTTCGCGCTACGCAAGGCGCACCTCGTCGTGCGGGCCGCAGCGCTCGTGTCATTTCCCGGGGGATTCGGCACGCTTGATGAGGCATTCGAGGTTCTCAACCTCGTCAACACCCAGAAGCTCAATCCCTTGCCGATCATCTTCGTGGGAGAGGAATTCTGGTCCCGGCTCATCGACTGGGACTACCTCGTGGAGACGGGCAAGTTGTCACCGGAGGGGCGACAGATCCTGACGATTGTGCCGGACGCTGAGTCCGCGTGGCAGATCATCAGCGACTTCTACGGCCTGGAGTCGTCGCAGCCGGACGCATGACGATGATGCAACGTTCGAGGGGGAAGCGGTCGGACTAGTCCGATCCAGCGCGCGCCACGGCATCGAGCAACTCCGGATCCGACGGCTCCACGAGGATCACGCCATCCGGGAGTACGACGACCGGGATGTTCTTGCGACCGCTGAGGGCCTCAGCCTCCTGCGCGGCTTGGGGCTCGGCCACCAGGTCCCGGTAGACGTAGTCCGCTCCGGCGGCGTCGAGCGCCCGCTTGGTCCTCGTGCAGTCCGGGCACCAGTCCGCGCCGTACACGGTGATCTCCGCCATACACCCAGGCTAGTGGGACCCCAAATGGTCGCGGCGGCCGCGCGGGCATGGGACGCTGAGGCCATGACGGCGATCGACGACACCCCCGATATCCGGCTCCTGGTCGACCTCGAGCCGGTGGTCACCGCTGAGCTCGAGCGTCACCTCACAATGCACAAGCCGTGGAACCCGCACGACTACGTGCCGTGGGACGAGGGCCGCAACTTCGCCTTCCTCGGCGGCGAGGACTGGTCGCCCGAGCAGCAGCGCTACAGCGATGCCGCCCGGTCAAGCCTGGTCGTCAACCTGCTCACCGAGGACAACCTGCCGAGCTATCACCACGAGATCGCCAGCATCTTCGGCCGCGATGGCGCGTGGGGCACGTGGGTCGGCCGTTGGACGGCGGAGGAGAACAGGCACGCCGTCGCAATCCGCGACTACCTTGTCGTGACGCGCGCGGTGGATCCCGTCGCTCTCGAGGACGCGCGCATGGTCCACATGACGCAGGGCTTCGAGGCGATCCACCCGGGACTGCTCCACGGTGTCGCGTACGTCTCCTTCCAGGAGCTCGCCACGCGCGTGTCGCATCGCAACACAGGCGCAGCGACCGGCGATCCGCTCGCCGAGCAGCTCTTCCAGCGCATCGCTCTGGATGAGAACCTCCACATGCTCTTCTACCGCAATGTCTTCGCTGCGGCGTTCGATCACTCACCCGACCTGGCGATGCGTGCCGTGACCGACACGGTGCGCGACTTTGCGATGCCAGGCCACAGCATCGAGGGATTCACGCGCAAGGCCATGGAGATCGCCGTCGCTGGCATCTACGACCTCAAGCAGCACCTCGAGGAGGTCGTCATGCCGGTGCTCCGCCACTGGAATGTCTTCGAGCGAGGCGACCTCGGGCCCGACGGCGAGATCGCCCGACAGGAACTCGCCGAGTTCCTTGAGGGCCTGCGCGTCCAAGCCGACCGCTTCGATAATCGCCGCGAGGCGCTCGCCAAGCGCCTCGGCTGGACCGACTAACCCCCCCCCCCCCCCCCCCCCCCCTCCCCCGGGGGGGGAAGAAGGGGAGCGACAGGCACAGGCTCATCTATCCCCAGCGGTTGAGCAAGGAACGCCAGA
>VGBQ01000278.1 GCA_016870425.1 Actinomycetota bacterium
CGGCAAGATGACGATAGGCCGTATTGGCGGCCTCCCAGTGAGCAGGCCCCCGTGGCCCCCAGAGGGCCCCGCGCGCCTGCATTGACGACAATCCCGAGCCCTGTGGGGGGCTGGCCGCCCCCCCCCACCCCCCGCCCACCGGGGCGTGGGCGCGCCCCATCGCTGGGGGGCCGAGGCCGATCGCGCCGTCGACCTGCGGTATCGGTCGCGTCAGCGACGCATCAGGGCGTTGCTCACGAACCCGGCGACGGCGCCAACGAGGCCAATCCCAAACAACATCAGCGCCATCCCCACCACGCGACCTTCCCACGTCACGGGATAAATATCCCCGTATCCCACCGTGGTTGCCGTAACGACGGCCCACCAGACCGCATCGAAAAACGTGCGTACCTGCGGGTTGACGCCGACCTCCATCGAAAAGAACGCCACCGCACCACTCAGAATCACGAGGCCGGTAATCGTCGAGGCATAAATATATTTGGCGCCTTGGTCGGCGAGGGTGTCTGCGAGGACACCGATACGTCGGACTCTGGCCAGGAGGCGGATGACGCGAATCAGGCGCAGCAGTCGTAGCATCCGCAACGAACGAAATACGCCGTCCGATAGCGGAACCGATGCCAGGAGATCGGGCCAGGCCCGTCGGAGATGCTCCCAGCGCCGCTTCGCCAGCCACAGCCCCGTCACGAAGTCTGCGAGAAACACCACGGCAATCGCGGTGTCGAGCTGTTGGATCTGCACGACCTGCTCAGGTGGCAACGCCGCACTGAGTTCAAACACCAGCAGCGCCACGCTGAGCAGCGCCAAGAGCACAATGCCCACGTCGACCAGGGGATGTTCGCGACATCTCTGGAGGACGCCCGCGCGGGTGGGCGGCGTGTCGGTGTCGAGGGGCATGTGGCGATGATTCCGTGGCTACCGTGGCCGTGTGCAGACGTGACGCCCGTCGGTGCGTCGACGCGGTGACCTAACGGTCGGCATCATAGCGCGCCTGCGGTTCGCCTCGATACCAGTCGAGGCCAGGCCGGTCTTGCCCTCGGGGGTGAGTATTCGCGTACGATGCGCAGGACATGCCACCCGAGACAGGTGACTGCGCTGGCTCCCAGGCGCCGGATGCCACCGTGCGCGACCGCACCGCCGCCGCTCCGGGGCTGTGGTCGGCGCAGGAGCCGGCCTCTGGCCTGCGGCGAGGCGGGTGGCGGAGGCGACTGGCACTGCTCGCGCTTCTGGGGCTGGGCGCCCCGACGCCGGCCGCCGCAGCCCCGGGCACCGTCACCACACCGCTCCTCCAGATCTATGTGGTGAAGGTCGGCCAAGGCGACGCCACCCTGCTCGTGTCTGCCTCCGGGACGACGGCGCTCATTGATGCCGGCCCGCAGTCGTCTGACGCGTGTGCGGGGCCATCAGGCATCATCACGACGCTGAGCCAACTGGGGCTGACGCGGCTGGACCATTTTGTGGCCTCACACTACGACGCCGACCATATCGGATGCGCCGATGAAGTCTTGGCACGCTGGCCGGCAACGACGGTGTGGGATCGGGGCAGCTCCTCGCCCCCCAGCACGCAAACCTACGCGGCCTATGTGACGGCGGCGGGCGCCCGCCGCCGGACGGCCGTCCTCGGCGACACCGTCACGCTGGGCACGACGACACTGACCGTGGTGGCCGTGAATGGGAACGGCCGCACACTGACCGCCAGTAACCAGAACGACCGCGGGGTGGTGCTCCGGGTGCGGCACGGGGCGTTCGATGGAGTCCTGGGCGGTGACATTTCCTCGACGATCGAGACTGTCCTCGCGCCGTCCCTGGGCCCTGTCGAGTGGTACAAGGTGCATCACCACGGCAGCGCTACCAGTTCGAGCGACGGATGGGTGGCCACGCTTACGCCGAAGGTCGCCACGCTCTCAGTAGGGTTGCCCAATGCCTACGACCACCCACGCAGCGTGACCCTGGAGACGCTCCGGCGCTCGGGCACCATCACCTACTGGACCACGGTCGGCGACGGGGCCGCTCCCGTCGCGCCATCCGATGTCGTCGCCAATGGGACCATCGAGCTCCGCATCAACGACACGGGCACCGCCTTCGATGTGCGCACCCCCATCCAGACTGATGGCTACGCGGCATGGGGAGCCTCCCTGCCCTGTGCCATGTCCGTCGCGCCTGCCGATGTCACCGTCGGCGCCGACGGCGGGATGGCTTCCCTGACACTGACCGCGGCCGCTGGGTGCGACTGGACCGCCGCTACCAATGCCGCGTGGCTCTCGCTGAGCGCCAGCAGTGGAACGGGTGCCGGGAGCCTGACGCTCACTGTCGCAGCCAACTCTGGCTCAGAACCCCGCGCCGCCACTCTGACGATCGCCGGGCAGACCGTAACGGTCACGCAGGCCGCTGCAGACCGCCCCCTCGGTCTGCGCGTCGTCTCTATCACCGGCAACACGGTGACGCTGCAGTGGCAGTGGCCGGGCCCCGCGCCCGACCGCTACGTCCTCAAGGGGGGGCTGGCGCCAGGGCAGACCGTTGCCACACTGCCGATAGGAAGTCGGGCCCCCGCGTTTACGTTTGACGCGCCCACCGGGACTTTTTACGTGCGCATCGCCGGCGTCCGCGGTGGAGCGGAACTCGCGACGTCCGACGATGTACGGATTGTGGTGAACGTGCCCGAGCGGCCGTCTGCTCCCACACAG
>VGBQ01000279.1 GCA_016870425.1 Actinomycetota bacterium
AGATCGGGTGGGAGCACCTCGTGCCCCCCGAAGTGCAGCCGCGCCGAGACCTGGTCCCACATCGACCCATCGAAGGGGAAGGCGTGGATCAGCAGAAAGCGCGCCATGTCGCTACGGCATCGCGGACAGGCCGCCGTCGACGACGAGAACCTGACCCGTCATGAAGGACGACGCGTCGCTTGCGAGGAAAATGGCGGGTTCAGCGATCTCTTCCACGCGCCCCCAGCGCTGCATGGGCACGCGCGCGAGCGCGGCGCGCTCCGCTTCGTCACTGGCGCGCAAGAAGTCGGTGAGGTCGGTCTCGATCCAGCCGGGCACCAGGGCATTGACGCGCACGCCCATCCATGCCGTCTCCACGGCGAGCGACTGGGTGAGGGAGATGAGGGCAGCCTTGGCGGCCCCGTAGTGGGCCATGGTGGGCGCACCCCGTAGGCCCGCGACCGACGAGACGTTGACGATGGCGCCTCCACCCTCGCCGAGCGCCGGGAGGCTCTCCTGAGTGATGTGGACGATGGAGTCGAGGTTGAGGCGCATGGTCTTCTCCCATCCGCTCATCCGCATCTGCGCGACCGGGATGGAGAAGGAGTTGCCGCCCGCGTTGTTGACGAGGACATCGAGCCCGCCCAGGGCAGCGATCGCCTCGGTGGTCGCCGCCCGCGTCACGTCGGCATCGAGCACGTCGGCGGTTGCGACGGCGGCCCGCCTGCCCAGCGCCTCGACCTCCGCGGCCACGTCAGTCAGCAAGTCCGCATTGCGGGCCAGCAGTGCCACGTCGGCACCGGCCCGGGCATAGGCCACGGCGATGGCCCGGCCGATGCCGCGCGATGCCCCCGTGACGAGTGCCCTCTTGCCCGTGAGGTCGAAGCTCATAGGTCGGTCCACCTCTCCATTGCTCCCTCGGCCTGAGCGCGTGCGTCGGGCCACTGCCAATCCAGCGGGGGCCGCTCCGGACGCATCCGGGCAGCCACCTCAGCGAGCACGGTACGCACCGCGGGCTCGCCGACCCATAGGTGCCCCATCTCCTGCCCCACCACGATCTCCGCGCGCGGCACGACCGCAAAGCGTTCGCGCGCCTCATCGGGCCGCAGGTAATCGTCGTTCTCCGGCACGAGGCACACCACGGGGCATCCCACGTCGTTCCAACGCGCGAGTTCCTCCGGGGACGTGTAGCGCAAGGGAGGCGAGAGGAGGATGGCTCCCGCGGGGTGGAGGGAAGCACCGTGACGGAGGACCACGTCGGTGCCAAAGGACCACCCGAGCAACCACGGATCGGGCATTTCCTGACCCCGGACCCAGTCGACGGCCGCCGCCAGATCAAGTCCTTCACCGTCGGAGGCGTCGAAGGCACCCTCGCTCGTCCCGGCGGCCGATGACGTGCCGCGCGTGTTGAAGCGGACCACCGCGATGTCGGCGAGAGCCGGCAGCCGCCACGCCGCCTTGCGCAGGACGTGACTGTCCATCATCCCGCCGTGCGTGGGCAGGGGGTGGACGCACACGAGGGTTGCCCGGGGCTCACGTCCGACAGGGAGCGCCGCCTCACCCACGAGCCGGAGGCCATCTGCCGTGAGCAACGTGATGGGGCGACGGTCCGCAGGCAGCACGCTACCCGCCCGGATCTCCTCGCCTGACACGTCAGTCATCGCGTCCTGTTCGTCATCGGGTCGGTCCCCGTCGGTCCCGTGCCTTCCAGCAGGGCGTGTGCCAATGCCGGCGCTCCTCGGCTCCGCGCTCGGCCGGCCACGCCACGATGTGCGGCGTCGCGGGCAGGATCTCGTGATCGCATCCGGGGCAGCGATAGGCCTTGGTCGAGGACGACCCGGTGATGGGGCGGACGTAGAAGTCGCCGTCAGGGTGCTCCTCGAGCACATCGGCACGCGGTGCCACCGGCTTGCGTGCCGGGCGTCGTCTTCCCACGTCTACTCGTAGCCACGGAAGCCGCGACCCGTCTTGCGCCCGAGGTATCCCGCCGTGACGAGATGCTCCAGTCGGGGCGCGGGCGCAAAGCCGGGCTCACGGAACTCCCGGTAGAGGGTCTGCTGGATTGCCAGGGACACATCGAGGCCGACGACGTCGAGCAGCTCGAAGGGTCCCATGGGATAGCCGCAGCCCTTCTTCATCGCCAGATCGATGTCGTCGGCGGAGGCGTAATTGGCCTCCAGCATGCCCACCGCGTCGTTGAGGTAGGGGAAGAGAAGGGCGTTGACGATGAAGCCCGCGCGATCACCGCACACGACCGGATGGCGTCCTGCACGCCGCGTGACATCGACGGCCGTCGCGAGTGTGACCGGCGAGGTCGATACCGTGCGCACGACCTCGACCAGGCGCATGACCGGTGCGGGATTGAAGAAGTGGAGTCCGACGACATCCTGGGGCCGCGACGTCACCGCCGCGAGCTCGATGACCGGAAGGCTCGACGTGGTCGTCGCGAGAATGGCTCCGGGCTTGCAGATCTCGTCGAGGTTCTCGAAGAGCGCGGTCTTGACGCTGATCTCCTCCACGACGGCCTCGACCACGAGGTCGACCTGCGCGAGGGGTTCAAGGGAAGAGGCCCCGGACACGCGGGCGCGGATCGCGTCGCGATCGCTCGCCTCGAGCTTGCCGCGTTGCACGGCCTTCTCGAGTGACTTGTCAAGCGAAC
>VGBQ01000280.1 GCA_016870425.1 Actinomycetota bacterium
CCTGCACCGCGGGATCGATGACGGGGCAGTCGAGGTGATCTGCGAAGCAAGCGCCGCCGCGCTCGCGGCGACTAGATCGTCAGCGTGATGATCGCTCCCAGGGCCAGTACAACGCCGACCACCTGCACGCGTGACAGCCGTTCACCGAGCAGCCAGCGGGCGAGGAGGAGCGTGGCTGCGGGGTAGAGCGAACTGATGACGGCCACGATGACGAGTTCGGTGCGCTGCGCAGCCAACTGGAAGAGCCCGTTGGCGACGCCGTCGAGTGCGCCGGCAGCCACGGCGAGCGCGAGGGGATAGGGAGTCCACGGCTGGCGGCCCTGGCGCACGAGCAGGACGACAGCGACGAGCAAGAGCAGCCCGCTCGCGATCCACCGCCCGAGTGCCGACACCCAGATGCCTGAGGTGGCGGGGGCGAGGCCGAGCCCGGTGAGGCACAGACCGAGGAACAGACCAGCTCCGGCGGACAGCAGCAGCGCCCGGGCCGTGACCTGACGATGGGGGCCGGGCTCACGGCTGACCAGGATGACGGCCACGGCGGCGAGCGCGATTCCGCCGACGACGAGCACGGTGATGGCTTCGCCGCGGACGAGGCCTGCGATCACCGGCACGGCTGCGCTGCCGAGTGCGGTGAGAGGCGACACGATGCCCATGGGTCCCAGGGCAAGGGCGGCGTAGAGCAGGAAGATGGCCGTGCACCCGGTGAGTCCGACGAAGACCGACCAGGCGATGACCGTCGCGTCCACATGACCCGGCACGACCGTGAGGGCGATGAGGGTGAGCAGGATCGCCCCGGCGGGGTAGGACAGCACCATCACGCGTAGCGGCCCGACGCGCCGGGCGGCGAGGCCGCCGATGAAGTCCGCACAGCCCCAGGCCAGGCCCGAGCCGAGCGCCAGGAGCGCCCCCATGCGTGACCTCCGATCAGCCGACCTGCCAGGGGCGACCACTGTGCCAGAGGCCCGGGTCGCCGCCCTCCGCGTGGGTGACAATTCGATTTTCGACCTTTTTGGTCCCAAGTGATCGAAATCCAGATATTTCAAGGTTTCAGGTCCTAGATTTCGTCTCGAAATGGCCACCCTGGGACGAATTGGAGTAGCACCGATGACACCGGAGGAATTGCGCGACGACCTCATCGCCCGGGGCGTGAAGTACGTCTTCGGCTTCTACGTCGACATCCTCGGGGTCCCCAAGAGCAAGTGCGTGCCCGTGGAGTTCCTGCCGTCTATGGCGAAGGGCTCAGAGCTCTACACCGTGGGGGCGCTCGAGGGCATGGGCGACCTGGGCCCCCACGAGGATGAGTGCGCGGGGATGCCCGAACTCGATCGCGTGGTCGTCCTCCCCTGGCAGCCAGAGTTCGCGGTCATCCCGACCCTCCTGCACCTCAATGGCGTGCCCTACCCGATGGAGGGACGCAACTTCCTCACCGCGCAGGTCGCCAAGGCCCGTGAGATGGGATTCATCGCCAACGTCGGCATTGAGCCGGAGTTCTATGTCATCAGGCAGGAAGAAGGCCGATGGGTCCCGCTGGTGACCGATGACGTGCTCAACACCCCGACTCGCGGCTACGACCTGGAGGCCACTATCCAGGCGTCGTCCTTCCTGAGTCCGATGGCGGAGTACATGAAGGAACTGGGCTGGGGGCTCTACTCCTTCGACCATGAGGGCGGCGACGGACAGTACGAGTTCAATTTCCACTACGCCGACGCGCTCACCATGGCTGACCGCATGGTCCTCTTCCGTCTCATGGCCAAGCACTGTGCGCGTGAGGTGGGCTGCATCGCCACGTTCATGCCCAAGCCCTTCCAGGACGACTTCGGATCCGCGTCGCACATCAACATCAGCATCGCCGATGCGCAGACAGGCAAGAACCTCTTCGAAGCACCCGATGGCAGTTACAGCGAGCTCTCTCGTCACTTTGTCGCCGGTGTGCTCGAGCACGCGGGCGCCATCATGGCGTTGACGTCACCCCTGGTGAACTCCTACAAGCGCTTCACCAGCAAGGGATACATGGACGAGATCTCGTGGGCGCCCGTCTACCGGGCCTGGGGCGAGAACAATCGCACACTGATGTGCCGCATGCCGGTCAACCGGCACTGCCTGGAGGTCCGCACCGCGGATGCGGCGGTCAACTACCACCTGGGCATCGGCATCGTCCTCGCCGCGGGCCTCGATGGGATCGCTCGCAAGCTCGATCCCGGCGCTCCGCTCAACTACGACATGTACAAGGCGACCAAGGAGCAGCTCGCAGCCGCCGGTGACATCTCGTTGCCGACCACCCTGGGAGATGCCCTCAATGAATTGGAAGCGGATGGCCTAGCCCGCGAGGTGATGGGGGAGGACTTCCTCAACGCCTACCTCGACTACAAGCGCAGGGAGGTCGCGGAGTTCAACTCGGTCGTGACCAACTGGGAGATCGACAGGTACCTCCAGCAGAACTAGCGGATCGTCATCGCCGCCCGAGCACGGCGGCAGGAAGGGCAGGAGCAGCTCACGTGAATTCCTCGACGCTGACCCCTGAGGTGGACGCGCGGCGCGCGGCGGCCAACGCGCTCACCGTCGACCGGATGCTGCAGGCGCGCCCCATGCTCGTCGACGTTGCCCGGG
>VGBQ01000281.1 GCA_016870425.1 Actinomycetota bacterium
ATCGATCGCGCTTATCCCGCTCGAGCGGGGTGTAGTTCCACCGGTTGGGGTTGGGCCAGCCACGCTCGGCATTGCGG
This sequence comes from Actinomycetota bacterium, assembly GCA_016870425.1. Taxonomy (GTDB): domain Bacteria; phylum Actinomycetota; class Actinomycetes; order S36-B12; family S36-B12; genus Mxb001. Next base: position 78 of record VGBQ01000281.1, read on the forward strand.
GCGGGATTGCAGAACCAGTTGCCCCCGGCCCAGTGGCTGGCCCCGGCGCCCTTGTCGAAGATGGTCCAGAAGGCCGTGTCCTGGAAGAAGCGGGGCCAGGTGTGGATATAGGTCCCCTCGAGGGAGTCCAGGGCCCGGCGACCCGCGTCGCCGTAGGTCTCGACGATCTCGGCACGCATCGTGCGCAAGGCACCGGCGGCGAGGCTGTCGCTGAACTGGTAGGCCCCGCGCCAGGGCCCGGACGGCTCGTCGTAGTTGCCGCCGCTCTCGCGCTGGATCACGCAGAGGCGGTACTGCTCGCGGGACCGGTCGAAGTACTTGCCGGTGTAGGTGCTGAGCCGGTAGCCCTTCATGTCCCGGCCGGCCTCCGTGGCCCACGGGGTGTTGCCGAGGTCCGGGGCGTCAGGCACGCGCGGGGCCCGCTCGTTCGGCGGTGCCTCATCTGCCCGCGGTGCGGGGGCGGGTGCCGCGCTGGCGGCCGGCACGGCCAGGGCTGTCGGGACGCCCAGCACCGCGGTCGCGAGGGCCGCGGCGAGGACCTGACGGGTCAGTCCGGATCTGGTCAGCACCGGACTACCGTGCCCAACGAATCCGGAAATGTCACGCCCAGATAACGACGACCCTGTGGATAACTATCGGTGAAATCGCCTATATCGGGCGGATTATCGCGATTTCACGGGGGACAGTGCGTGACCTACCTCACACGGGCAAATCTTCCAGCATCTCCGTGACCAGGGCCGCGATCGGCGAGCGCTCAGACCGGGTCAAGGTGACGTGGGCGAAGAGCGGGTGCCCTTTGAGCTTCTCGACGACGGCGACAACACCGTCGTAACGCCCGACCCGGAGGTTGTCGCGCTGGGCCACGTCGTGCGTGAGCACCACCCGCGAGTCGCGGCCGATCCGCGACAGGACGGTGAGCAGGACATTGCGCTCGAGGGACTGCGCCTCGTCGACGATGACGAAGGCGTCATGGAGGGAGCGGCCCCGGATGTGGGTGAGGGGCAGGACCTCAAGCATGCCCCGGTCGAGGACCTCCTCCACCACCTCGGAGGTGGTCACGGCTCCGAGGGTGTCGAAGACCGCCTGGGCCCAGGGCGACATCTTCTCGTTCTCGGTCCCGGGCAGGTAGCCCAGATCCTGGCCGCCGACGGCGTAGAGGGGTCGAAAGACGACAACCTTGCGGTGCTGACGCCGCTCGAGGACCGCTTCGAGGCCGGCGCACAGGGCGAGCGCGCTCTTGCCGGTCCCGGCCCTCCCGCCGAGGGAGACGATGCCGATCTCTGGGTCGAGGAGGAGATCGAGGGCGATGCGCTGCTCAGCACTGCGCCCGTGCAGGCCGAAGGCCTCCCGGTCGCCACGGACCAGGCGCACCCGCTTCTCCGGCGTGACTCGGCCGAGGGCGCTGCCGCGATCGGAGACGAGCACCAGTCCCGTGTGGCAAGGCATCTCGCGGGCGGCGTCGAGGTCGACGACGGTCTCGTCGTACAGCGCATCGAGCAGGTCGGCGGCGACCTCGACCTCCGCCATGCCGGTCCACCCCGACTCCACGACGAGTTCGGCGCGGTACTCCTCGGCGGCCAAGCCCACGGAGGAGGCCTTGACCCGCATGGGGAGGTCCTTGCTCACGAGCACCACGTCGTGGCCGTCCGCGGCGAGATTGCGGGCCACCGCCAGGATGCGCGTGTCATTGTCGCCGAGCTGCAAGCCGCCGGGGAGCGACGACAGGTCGGTGTGGTTGAGCTCGACGCGGATGCTGCCGCCGGCCTCGCCGACCGGAATCGGCTCGTCGAGGCGCCCATGGCTCACCCGCAGGTCATCGAGCAGCCTCAGGGCTGACCGGGCGAAGTAGCCGAGCTCAGGGTGCGTGCGTTTGGCCTCGAGCTCGGTCACCACGACAACGGGCACCACGACCTCGTGCTCGTCGAATCGCAGCAGTGCGTGCGGATCCGACAGGAGCACGGAGGTGTCGAGGACGAAGGTGCGGCGGGCGGGTTGGTCAGGGGCGGCCGTGCCGCCTCGCTGAGCCTGGGTGCGGGTGCGGCTGCGCGCAGCGGGCACGAGTTCTCCTCGTCGTACGCCGCGTCCCGGCAGGTGGCCTGAGCCCCCAGACCGGCAGTCACGGCGCACCGTGTCCGGCGGGTCGGCCGGGTGCCTCCCCGTACGCCGGACCCTAGGACGGCGGGTGCGCCAGTCCAGGACAACACGCCGGAGACGCAGGTGAAGAACAGTGAAATCCGGGGCGCATGTGGTTCACGTCCGCGCGCGGCTCATCGACCGGGCGCAATTGTGCGGCTCGGGTCGAGTGGAATCGATACTCAGCCGCTCAATTGCCGGCGACGGAATCCTCCCTAGGCGCCGTAGCGGCGCTGGCGGGCGGCGTAGGCTCGCATCGCTCGCAGGAAGTCGACGTGCCGGAAGTCCGGCCAGTAGGCCTCGCAGAAGTAGAACTCCGAGTGGGCGCTCTGCCACAGCAGGAACCCGGAGAGCCGCTGCTCGCCCGACGTGCGGATGACGAGGTCG
>VGBQ01000282.1 GCA_016870425.1 Actinomycetota bacterium
ACCGCCAGGGCAGGCAGGATCAATGCACTTGCGGACAGTGCGAAGACGGGGAGCCAGAGCCGGCTTATGAGGGTCATGCCCTCGACGGTAGGCCGCTCCCACGGGCGAGTCCATGCACGCGACGCGATCCGAGAGGGTGTTATCGCTCCCCGAAGAACGGCTAGTCGAACTGCGCGGAAACGAGGTCGACGAGGAGCTTCTTGTCGACCTTCCAATCCGCAGGAACGCGGATCGTCTTCTTATTGACGTGATAGCCCTCGAGGCGCGGGCGGAAGTCGTCGATGATCCCGGCGTCAAAGGGGGCGATGAGGATGTGCTCCTTCTGAGCGCCGGCGCCGAAGAGGTAGCGGCCTTCCTGCTTGAGCATCGGCTGGTTCCAGGCGATGACGACCTCGGCCTTCTTGAACTTTGCCGTGAGCGCGGCGAAGATCTCGCGGATCGTCTTGGCCTTGGTGGCGTCCAGCGTCGCGAGGTAGCCATCCAAGGTCTCGTATCGACGTGACGACGTGCTGCCCTTGCGGTAGAGCACGAGCGCATTGGCATGGGCACGACTGAATCCGTGCGCCTCCTGGAGCCAGGCCATCTGCTCGGCGTACTTCTCGTCCTTGCGCTGGTCCATCTGGTCGAACCAGTAGGACATGGGCCGGCCGTAGCGCTTCTCGATCGCGGGGAAGTACGACGCGCGGTCAGAACTGGACGGCATGCGGCGAGGCTACACACCGGCCATGATCCATCATGATGCTCACTCGCTCGCTCAGTCCGAGTAGGCGATCAACTGGACCGTCCGCTCATCGGGATCGGTGATCGTGACGACCGCCCCGCCGGGGATCTCGTGGGGCTCGGAGCAGGCAATGCCGGCGGCCGTCAGCCTCGCGATCTCATTGTCGAGCGAGTCGACCTGGAGCAGCAGCACCTGGGACCCCCCTGTGGTCGTCATGCCCGGCCGCCACGGCGTGTGGAGCGCCACCCAGCTGCCATCGGCGAGCGTGAATCGCGCCCAGCCTGCGCCGGGAGCCGACTGGGCGCCGAGGAGCGCGGTGTAGAAGCGCTGGCACTCCTCGAGCCGCTCGGTGATGAGCATCGTCCCGTCGTACCTCATGGCCACGACACTAGCGAGTGGTCGGGCGCTTCCCTAGAGTCCGGTCATGTCTGATTCATGCCGCGGCACACATGACTAGTCGGGTGGTCCCGTCGCGCGTCGGCTGGTTCGAGCTCTTCTACGACCTGGTCATCGTTGCGTCGTTCGCGCACACGGGCCACCTCATCGTCGGCGATCTCAATGGGGACCTGCTGACCTTCAGCACCGGGGTGTGGCTCGTCAGCACCTTCGTCGTCACCTTCACGCTGTGGTTCTCCACCACCGCCGCGGTCAACATCGCCCCCGGCGACGTGCCCCTGCGCAAGCTTGTGATCTTCGCCCAGATGTACTGCGTGACGGTGGCCAACCTTGCGCTGAGCAGATCCGATAGCCTGACTGACGACTGGGGATTTGCAGGCCTCGCGGCGGCGTTCGCCACCGTGGCGGTCATCTACCTCATCACGGGGCGCCAGCGCCCTGAGTTGCGGCCGGTCACCGCGCCCTGGATCGCGGGCAGCGCCGCGGCCGCCGGTCTGCTCGCCATCGGTGTCGTGATCCCCGACGACTGGCAGACGACCCAGCTCGCGGTCTACGCCGCGGGCATCGTCGTCTCGATCGTGCCCATCGTCGCCGTCGGGATTCCGCGCATGTGCCGCATGGACCTGGTGGTGCCCGAGCACCTATCGGAGAGAGTCGGCCAGCTCGTCATCATCGTGATCGGCGAGTTCTTCCTCAGTCTGGTGCTGGCCCTCAGCGGATTCGAGTCAGTCCCCGGACCGATCTTCTTCGGGCTCACCTTCCTCGTGGCTGGATCTCTCTGGGCGATCTATTTCGCCAGCGTCTTCCCGATGGGCATCCCACGCGCCCCGGCTCGTCTGGACCTGTGGATCTTGGGGGTCATGATCTTCCTCGTGGGGGTGTCCTATCTCTCCGAGACTCTCGCGGCGTACTCCACCGTGGAATGGTCACGGCAGGGTGGGCCGCATGGCTTCATCCCCCTGGCGGCCGTCTACGTCCTGGTCGGCGTGCTGGTCCTCGGCTGGGCTGGCGGCCAGTCACGCGACCGTGACTTCGCACTCGTGCACCTGGGTGCCCTCGGCATTCTCGCCGTGATGTGGATCGTGCTCGTGATGGCAGGCTCCCCCGCCAACCTGCTTCTCGTCGGCAGCGCTGCGCTCGTGATCGGCGACGGCATGGCATGTGTCTTCCTGCAGCGCCGCCGCGCCCTGGTCGCCTAGCGGTTGCGCGTGGAGAGGAAGGCCCAGAGGGCGCGGCTGGCGTCGAGGCTGGGGTACGGCGTTCCCATGTATTCGTCGGCCCACGGGGAGGCCGAGGGCTGACCCATCCAGGCGTGACCTGCACCCGCCACCGCCAGGAACTCCACTCGGATTCCGGGCGTGCATGACCTCCACCGGCTCAGGCGGAGGTCGGGATTCGCCGCATCCCGCAACTCGACAGGCCGCGCGCGGCACTCACCCGCCCGGGCCATCGTCCGCGCGGCATCGCGAGGCGGCGA
>VGBQ01000283.1 GCA_016870425.1 Actinomycetota bacterium
CTACGCCTACTCGATCGCGGAGCGCGACGCCCTCATCGAGGCGGGCGTGGCCGCCGGCCGCAAACTTCCCAAGGAGGAGGGCATCCAGCGCTACAAGGGCCTCGGCGAGATGAACGCCGATGAGCTCTGGGAGACCACCATGGATCCCGAGCGTCGGGTGCTCCTGCAGGTCACGCTCGACGACGCGGCCCAGGCCGATGAGACCTTCAGTGTGCTCATGGGCGAGGACGTGGAGTCGCGCCGCAACTTCATCCAGCGCAATGCCCGCGACGTCCGCTTCCTCGACATCTAGATTCCTGGACATCCAGACATGACGTCCCCGACACACCAGCCGACAGGAGCCTGACGTGCCCGACGACATCGACGTGATCCCCGCGGGAGGTCGCATCGAGCCGGTCGACCTGCAGACCGAGATGCAGCGGTCCTACCTCGACTACTCGATGAGCGTCATCGTCTCTCGCGCGCTGCCCGATGTGCGCGATGGCTTGAAGCCGGTGCACCGCCGCGTCCTCTATGCGATGTACGACGGCGGCTACCGCCCCGACCGCAACTTCTCGAAGTCCGCGCGCGTCGTCGGCGACGTGATGGGCAACTACCACCCCCACGGCGACACCGCGATCTATGACGCGCTCGTGCGTCTCGCGCAGCCATGGTCCCTTCGCTACCCGCTCGTGCAGGGCCAGGGCAACTTCGGTTCGCAGGGCAATGATCCACCGGCTGCCCAGCGCTACACCGAGTGCCGCATGGCACCACTCGCCATGCAGATGGTGCGCGACATCGATGAGGAGACCGTCGACTTCGCGCCCAACTACGACGGCCGCACGCTCGAGCCCGTCGTCCTGCCCAGCCGCTTCCCCAACCTGCTCGTCAACGGCAGCGCAGGCATCGCTGTGGGCATGGCCACCAACATCCCGCCGCACAATCTGCGCGAGGTGGCCGCGGGCGTGCAGTGGATGCTCGAGCACCCGGAGGCCAGCCGCGAGGAGGCCCTCGAGGCGCTCATCGAGCGCGTGAGCGGGCCGGACTTCCCCACCGGCGGCCTCATCGTCGGCCGTCGTGGCGTCGAGGACGCGCTGCGCACCGGTCGCGGTGCCATCACCATGCGCGCGGTCGTCACCGTCGATGAGGACTCCAAGGGACGCCAGCTCCTCATCATCACCGAGCTCCCCTACCAGGTGAACCCCGACAACCTCCTGCTGCGCATCGCCGAGCTCGTGAGCGACGGCAAGATCGGAGGCATTGCCGATGTGCGCGATGACTCCTCGTCACGCACCGGCATGCGCCTGGTCATCGAGCTCAAGCGCGATGCGGTCGCGCAGGTCGTGCTCAACAACCTCTACAAGCACACACAGCTCCAGGAAACCTTCGGCGCCAACATGCTCGCGCTGGTCGACGGCGTGCCGCGCACACTCAGCATCGAGCAGTTCGTGCGCTCGTGGATCGCGCACCAGATCGAGGTCATCCAGCGTCGCACCCGCTATCGGCTGCGCAAGGCTGAGGAGCGAGCACACATCCTGCGCGGCTATCTCAAGGCTCTGGATGCCCTTGACGAAGTCATTGCGCTGATCCGCGCGTCCGCGACCGTCGACGACGCGCGCACAGGGCTGATGGGCCTGCTCGAGATCGACGAGCTCCAGGCCACCGCGATCCTCGACATGCAGTTGCGCCGCCTCGCAGCCCTCGAGCGCCAGAAGATCATCGACGAGTTCGACGAGCTCATGGCACGCATCGCTGACTACAACGACATCCTCGCCTCCGAGCCCCGCCAGCGCTCCATCGTCAGCGAGGAGCTCGCCGAGGTCGTCAACGACTACGGCGACGAGCGCCGCACGCAGTTCGTGCCCTGGGACGGGGATGTCAGCCACGAGGACCTCATCGCGGAGGACGATGTCGTTGTCACGATCACGTCGGGCGGCTATGCCAAGCGCACCAAGACCGACCTCTACCGCCAGCAGCGTCGCGGCGGCCGCGGGGTCAAGGGAGCGGCACTGCGCCAGGACGACGTCGTCGAGCATCTCTTCGTCACCACGACGCACCACTGGATCCTCTTCTTCACCACGAAGGGGCGTGTCTACCGCGCGAAGGCCTATCAACTGCCCGAGGCGGGCCGCGACGCCAAGGGCCAGCACGTCGCCAACCTGCTGGCTTTCCAGCCGGACGAGGAGATCGCGCAGGTGCTCACCCTGCGCGACTATGAGGCAGCGCCGTACCTCGTGCTGGCGACGCGCGGCGGCATGGTCAAGAAGACCAAGCTGTCGGAATACGACTCCAACCGCACCGGCGGCGTCATCGCCATCAATCTGCGCGAGGACGACGAGGTGATCTCCGCGCAGCTGGTGAGCGAAGACGACGACCTGCTGCTGGTCTCGCGCAAGGGGCTCTCCGCGCGGTTCCATGCTGACGACGCGACCCTGCGCCCGATGGGGCGAGCCACAGGCGGGGTCATCGGCATGCGCTTCCGGGGAGACGATCAGCTGCTCTCCATGGATGTCGTGAGTGAGGGCAACTTCGTCGTGACCGTCACCGATGGCGGCTACGCCAAGCGCACGCCGGTCGATGACTGGTCCCCCAAGGGACGCGGGATCCTC
>VGBQ01000284.1 GCA_016870425.1 Actinomycetota bacterium
GAAGGCACCCGGCACGGCGAAGAGCACGACGCGCCCGGAGCCGAGCAGATCGGCGCTGGAGACGGCGTCAGCGCCGGTCTCGGTCACGACGCGCAGGGTGACGTCAGGGATGGGGTCGCCGACGCTGATGGTCACGGTGCCGTCCTCTACGGGTCTAGTGGCCTCCGCCACCCGCGGGAGCCTTCCCGCGTAGCAGCACGATAGCCACGATCACGCCGAGGAGCGACACGGCGATGGTCGGCCACATCGCCTGCCCCACGGCGGCATCGAAGACGTCGGTGATCAACTGTCGGGCGTCGCCGGGGATCAGCGAGGCGATGTCATCGAGCTGTAGTCCCCCGGTGAGCACGTCGAGGACCTTGGAGAGCGTCTCGGCCGGTGGGCTGTTGAGAAGCGTCTCGAGCTGGCTGCGGGCACTCGTCTGGAAGACCGCGGTGCCCACGGCCACTCCGAGCGAGCCACCGATCATGGACGACGCCTTGAAGACGCCCGACACGACTCCCTCGCCGGCATCGCCCGGGTCCTCAACCGCGGTGGCCGCGCAAGGCGTGATCTGCAGTCCGATGCCGATGCCGATGAGGATGAAGGGCGCGATCAACCGGGAGTAGTCGCCGGTGAGGTCGAGCAGCAGCACCGCGGCGACGGCGAGGCAGGCCATGCCGACGGCGGTAGGCCACGCGGGACCGAAGCGACGCCCCAGCCAGTTGCCGAGGGGGTTGACGATGAGGATGGGGATCGTCGCCGGCAGGAGCAGCAGGCCAGCGGTCAGTGGGTCGTAGCCCTCGACCACCTGCAGGTAGAGCGCCATGAAGAAGATGACGCCGCCGAAGACGAAGTTGGCGATGAGGTTAGCCAGCACCGCTCCATCGAAGCGGCGCATGCGGAAGATCGACAGCACGATCACGGGGCTTGCCACGCGGCGTTCAATGAGGACGAAGACGACCATCAGCACGACGGCACCGATCATCATGCCCGCGAAGGCGGCCGTGGGCAGGGTGTCGAACTGCACCAGAGCCCAGGAGAGCAGGAAGATGCTGCCGACCAGCGTGATGACACCCGGGATGTCGATCCGTCGCGCCGCATGCGCGTCGCGCGTCTCGGGGGTGGCCCACCAGGTGATGAGAAGGGCCACGATGCCGATGGGCAGGTTGATCCAGAAGATCCAGCGCCAGTTGAGTCCCTCGACGATGACGCCGCCGACGAGCGGACCCAGGGCCTGAGCCCCCCAGCAGACGGCGATCCAGGCAGCGATGGCGGTGTCGCGCTGCTTGCCCGTGAAGATGACGGCAATGATCGCCAGTGCGGTGGGCAGGACAGCCGCCGCCCCGATGCCCTCGAGCACGCGGCCGATGATGAGGATGGCCGGGGATGGCGCGAGGGCGGCGACGACGGACCCGAGGAGGATGAGCCCGGTGCCGATCGCGAAGAGGAGCTTGCGGCCGTAGATGTCGCCGACACGCCCGCCCACGATGATGAAGGCACCCGCGAGGAAGTAGCCGTTGACAGCCCACTGGAGCGTGTCCATCGTGCCGCCGAGGTCGCGGGCGATGGTGGGGAGTGCGATCGAGATGTCGCTGGCTGTGACCCATACGAGGGCGGTGACCAGGCAGAGGCCGAGGAGTGACCACCAGCGCCTCTCGACTCCCGAGGCTGTCGTGACGGATGCTGAAGTCATGCCTGCACTGTAGGGCGAGGGCTCTCGGAGGGCGTGATTGCGGGCCTACGTCGTACCCTCGTGGCGTGGCCCGCGTCGTCGTCATCATGCTCGCGGTCGTCACCGTGGGTGTCGTGGGAGCACTGGTGTGGGGTGCTTGGCGCAGCGATGACGGGAGCGCCATCGACGATCTGCCTACCGTCTCAGAGGTTGTCGCCGCGCAGGCGCACCGTCACGGCGTGAATCTGCCTGAACTCACCGAGGCCGATCGGGCGCGACTCTCCGCGCCTCCGACACCGGGATCGACCCTCGCCCCCTACGACCAGGTGCTCGGGCAGCTCCTCGCCGTGCGTGACGCCGCCGGTGTCGATGAGGCAGTCGCCATCTTGAGCGAGGTCGCGCTTCAGAGTGACGTCGTGGCGACCGAGTGCACCCGACTCTATGAAGCGCTCACGCAGGGGGCTCCTGCCCAACGACCGCTTCAGCAGGCCTGTCCTGCGTGAGTGAGCGCGGCACAGGCCGTCACCAGGCGAAGCCGGGAGGCGTGGGGACGCACTGATCACGCGTCATCGCGCGCAGTCGGTGCAGTGTTGGCTTCGATGAGGGATCCGAGGTCAGGTTGCGCAGCATCGCCGGGTCCCGGGCAATCTGGTAGAGCTCTTCGGTGCCCTCGGAGTAGCGGACATACATCCAGCGCTCATTGCGGATCGCGCAATAGGCGGGCATGCGTGAGTTCTCGCCGCGGTTGCGCCACGCCCCGATGAGCAGCTCTGGGCGCGCCTGGGAGCGGTCGAGGAGATCCAGGGACTCCTCGCTGTCGTGCGGCAGTCCGGCGGCCGAGAGCACCGTGGAGGCGACATCACTGAGCGAGACCAGGCGGTTGTCGGTGCTGCCCGCCAGTGCCCC
>VGBQ01000285.1 GCA_016870425.1 Actinomycetota bacterium
GTCGGCGTCGTGTGCCGCCGCATCGTGGAGCGGCTTCGACGCCCCGGCGGCCGGCATGCTCTGCGGCATCTCGTATCCCGACGGCACGTCGACCGATATCGGCTACCAGGGCAGCGGTGCGGCCGCGCGGATCGCCCTCATCAAGGACCCCGGCAATCAGGGCACGACCCTCGGCTGGGACACCGTCGGTCGCCTCGTCGCGGTGCGCAGCCCGCTGGTCAATCTCGCGGCGACGCGCGATCCGGCGGCCGCGCGCGCGGTCACGGAGGTCATCTACGAATCACGCACCGGTCGCGTGACACGGCTCGTGGGAGCGCCCAGTGAGGTTGGCGGCCCGCGCGTCACGCAGACGCTCACGATGGGTGACGTCACCGCGGCCACGCTGCGCGAGGGCAGGACCGTGGAGGCGCGCAATGCGACGTCGGCGACAGGTGTCGCCGGCAGCATCACCTACACCCTCGACCCGGTGACCTTCGACATTCGCGAGACGACCGATGCGACCAAGCTGACGACGAAGCGACTCTTCGACAGCTCAGGTCGCCCGATCGGCACCATCGACTCCCTCGGCCGGCGCACCGACATGACGACCGATGCCACGGGAGCGCTCAAGCGACAGGCGGGTCCCTACGAGCCGGGACGCAACTCCCAAGGCGTGGAGCAGAAGACGGAGTACGACGAGACCTACCCCCCGCGTCGCACCGCCGGGGACAAGCTCGAGGGGTTCCGCGCCGATATCTTCGCCGAGCCAGGCTTCCGCGGCCGGATGGAGGAGGCCGCCTTCTGGAAGCGTGAGCCGACGCGCTCCGGCATGGAGCAGCGCTGGACCGCCAAGGCGCCCTTCTCCGTGCGCCTCACCGGCCTGTGGACTCCGGACGCCAAGGACGATCGACTCGCAGCAGACGAGAAGTCGCCCGGCTGGACCTTCACGGCGGAGTCCGCCAACGCCACCGTGGGCTTGATCGTCGGGCCCTTCGCGTGCGCGGCCGAGCAGCTCCTGTCGTCGCAGGGCTGTCAGGTCACCGGCTTGCCCGACGGTGTCAAGCAGGTGACCATCGAGGTGCGCAAGACCGGGGGCAACGGCTCCTTCGTCATCAAGGCAGCGCCGACGAGCACGGTGAAGGACAAGGACGCGAGCAAGGACACCAAGCCGGTGCCCGGCGACCAGGTCGTGCCGGGCTTCCAGCGGGTCACGCGCATGACGACGAACGACTCCTACGCCGGCGCGACGGGTGACAAGATCACCGAGCTTGCCTACGCCAACCCTGCGCTCGATGCTCCGACCACGATCACTCAGCCCGGCGGCCTGGAGTCCGAGGTCGTCTACGAGCGGGTCGATCCGGCGTCGGAGGACTACGGCCGACCCGTCACCTACACCACACCCGGTAACCTCGTCCGGCGCACGACCTATTGGCCCACTTCGGGCTCGGTCGACGCACCGGCACTGTGCACGGGCGCCCGTGCGGTCGCCTCGGGTCAGCCGCGCACGCGGACCCTGCAGGATGGCAGCTCGGTCACCGGCTACTACGACGTCATGGGGCGGCTCGTCGCGCAGGTGAGCACCGGCGCGGGCGGGGCGACAGAGACCCGCTGCGTCACCTATGCCCCGGGTGGCTCGCTCGCGACGACGACCACCTTTGACGCGCAGCGCACAATCATCGAGTCGTCGACGACGGAGGACGCCGTCGACGGCAATCCCTTGGTCTCGCGGGTCACCATCACCCACGGCCCGGGAGCCCCGGTGCGCCCGGACACCTCGGTGACCACGCAGACGACCATCAATCTGCATGGCATGCCGGTCGAATACATCGACGAGGTCGGCACTATCACGCGTACGACGTACACCCCCCTCGATGACGTCGCATCGGTGACACTCACCCCCAAGGGGGCCGAGGTGCCCGCGCTCACGACCCAGATGCGCTACCGCACGGACGACGCGGCCCTCGAGCAGATCACCGTCAATGGCAAGACCGCTGCTCGGGTGACCTACGCCGCGAGCAAGGGCGGACGCGTCAGCAGGATTTCCTACGGTGACGCCGCGACCGCAGACCTGGAGTACGGGCCCACGGGCCGACCGACCAAGGTGAGTGTCCTGGCCCAGGACACTCGCGCCACCCAGGAGGTCGTCTACACCGAGTTCGGGCGCGCGACACGATCGACGACGAGTGTGGCCATGAAGGGCTTCGACACCGTCTCGGATAAGCGCGACTACTCCTACGACGATGCCCGCCGACTCACGCGCGCAGCCATCGAGACCGGTGACGGGCGTCGGGTGCTCGACTATGCCTTCGACGATCGACAGGCGGCGCGATGCGGCAGCGCCTATCCCAAGGCCTCCGCTGACGCACTGCGCACGGGAGGTTCGCGCGATGGCGTCGACTACACAACCTGCTACGACGCGCGTGGCCGGCTGACCTCGACGACCGATCCCCAGGTGACCGGTGATGCCACGGGCAAGGAGACAGCGGCGTTCGCCTACGACGACTTCGGCCGCGTGAAGGCGATCACCGGGGGCACCCGGCCCGCGGTGCTCACCTGGGCCGGTGACACCACGTT
>VGBQ01000286.1 GCA_016870425.1 Actinomycetota bacterium
TGCGCCGCCCTACGCCGCGTCAACCCTTATCGAGGAATACACCGCGCCCGCTCCGCAATTCATCGACGGGGCGATCAGCTTCAATCCCGCGGGCTCGGGAGCGCGCACATACGCCTTTCCCGGCGGGGATGTCGAGTGCGTCTACACGATCCATTCCGAGCCGGCAACGCTCCCTCGCTCCTACGCCGATCGCGGGATACGACGGGTCGAATGGCGCCTCGGCCTCGCCCCGGCAGACCACGTGCGTCTGCTGTCCTTCGTCGCAGCCGGCCTCGCCAATGACGATCCGGTCCGCGTGGGCGACGTTGAGGTACGCCCCGCCGATGTGCTCGCTGCCGTCCTCGCTCGGCAGGCACGAGAGGACAGGTTCACGCCCGACCCCGGGGCCGTCGAATGGTTTCGCGTGATCACGACCGGCGAGCGTGATGGGCAGGCAGTGACAGTGACCTGCGACGTCGAGGTGACCGACCCTGCTTCGGGAGACTTCTCCGGCGGAGCCTGGGCCACCGGCGTGCCCCCGTCGATCGCGGCGCAGATCATGGCGGGTGGCCACGCCCTGCGCACGGGGGTGCATGGCCCCGAGATGACCATGCCCCTGGACCACTTCTTCACCGCACTCGCCGAGCGGGGCATGATCCCGCTAGACCGGATCGACGACTGACCGCGGAGGCACCATGTCCGATCAACCCCTCACCGTGCTCCTGGCGGCCGAGAGCGCCTACGGCCCCACGAACAACTGCATCGGCATCGGCGCCGAGCTTATCCGCATGGGACATCGCGTCGTCTTCGCCGCCGAGGAGTCATGGGCCGGCAAGATCGAGCCCCTCGGCATCGAGGAGCGACTCGTCTCGATGGCTCCGCCACCCGAGGAGGAAGCGGCAGCCGGTCAGTTCTGGATCGACTTCATCCGCGACACCTCACCTGAATTCCGCAAGAGCACCTTCGAGCAGATCACGACCTTCATCGAGCCCGTGTGGCGCAGCCTCATGGACGGAGCGAAGTACGCCGACCCGCAATTCGCCGCCATCGTCGACGAGATCAACCCCGACATCATCGTGCAGGACAACGTGTCGGCGTTCCCCGCGTTGAAGGCGGCTGGCAAGCCCTTCGTGCGCGTCGTGTCCTGCCAGCCGCTGGAGATGGGCGGACCCACCCTGCCCCCGATGCTCGCCGGACTCCCCGCGGACGATTCGAGCCAGTGGCAGGCATGGCGCGACGAATACGCGCGCGTCAACGCCGGGGTCTGGGCGGAGTACAACGAGTTCTCTCAGGCAGCCGGCGCAGGGGCCCTCCCGGCCGGCGAGTTCAACTACGTCGGTGACTCCAACATCTACATCTACCCCGCGGTGGTGGACTACATCGATCGGCGACCGCTGGATGGCACCTGGCACCGCGTGCAGTCATCGGTACGGCGTACCGAGCAGCCCGTCGACCTGCCCGCCCATATCGCCGAGGGTGACGGCTCGCTGATCTACCTCTCCCTGGGATCCCTGGGCGGCGCCGATGTCGACCTGATGAAGCGACTCACCGGATTCCTCGCCGACAGCCCGCACCGCTTCATCGTCAGCAAGGGGCCCCGGGCTGACGAGTGGGATCTGCCCGACAACATGTGGGGTGCCAGCATGGTGCCGCAGACGACACTGCTCGACAAGGTCGATCTGGTCATCACGCACGGTGGCAACAACACCACGTGCGAGGCCTTCCACTTCGGCAAGCCGATGGTGCTCCTGCCGCTCTTCTGGGACCAGTACGACAACGCGCAGCGGGTCGACGAGACCGGATTCGGCAAGCGGCTCGACACCTACCGCGTCGAGCAAGCCGAGCTCCAGGGAGCCATCGACGGTCTACTGGCCGACACGGCCCTGCGGCAGAGGATGGCCGACATCTCCCGGGAGATCCGTGCCGAGGACGGCGTGCGCCGGGAGGCGCAGATCATCGCTGACCTCGGGCAGTCCGCGGCCCGCTGATGCGGCCCGATCTCTTCGCGCACGACATCGAGGCGGTGCCCGAGCGACTCAGCGAGCTCGCGTCCCGGCTCCGCACCGAAGACCCCTGGGCGGGTCTCGTCTCGAAGCAACCCCTACTCACGGGCATGGGCTCATCGGCCTACGCCGCACGCACCGCGGCCGGCTGGCTGCACGCCCGCGGCATCGACGCGGTCATCGAACTCGCCTCGACCGACCCCGGCTGGCCCGGAGGCGAGAGCAACTCGGCGGTGCTGATCTCGGCGAGCGGGGGATCTGCCGAGACGCTCGAGCGGGCCACGCTGCTGCGGGCGGGCACTCAGCGCGTGGCACTGGTCAACCGCCCGGACTCGGCACTCGCGCGGCAAGCCGACCTGGTGGTCCCCATGCTCGCGGGCGAGGAGAGCGGTGACGTCGCATGCCGCACCTACCGGCACACCCTGGCCCTCCTCCTCGCGGTGGGGGGCGACCGGGCGGGCCTGGCCGAGGCCTGCGACCACGCCGCGCGCCTCACGCGCAATCTCCTGGATGACCAGGGCTGGCTCGACGGTGTCGATGACCTGCTTCATCC
>VGBQ01000287.1 GCA_016870425.1 Actinomycetota bacterium
CGCCTGGTCGAGTGCATCGCCGGGTCGCCACACGCCCGTCGCTAGGGCGGACCATGACTGATCCGCGCCCTGCCAGCGGTACGACAGTCCGCTGCCCCCGCGCGCGACCGCCCAGAAGGCCGAGTCGGGCCGCCCACCCAGCATGTCGTCGGGGAACACCTGAGCGCGCAGACCGGCGAGACGGATGCGCTTGGTGCCGTCGATGTCGACGTCGTAGTCCGTCGTGGTGCGCTGGGCATCGCCCGCGTCGATCGACGTCGCCCGGGTCGACGGACCGGATGAGGAGATAGGACGCCCGAGCTCATCGCGCTTGATGCGCATCTGGCGCCCCTGCTCGTCGATGGTCGTCTGGGTGCCGGCATCGACAAGGTCGCCCGTCATGCGCTGGCCGAGCCCTGTCTTGTCGAGGGTGCGCAGCACCTGCCAGGTCGTGGGGTCGACGAAGTCGCGTCGCGCGAGTGAATAGCCCCAGCCCTCCAGCGCGATCCGCGCCTCTGCCTGCGCCTCCGGTCTCGGGTCCTTGACCCAGGCCTTGAGCGAGTCCTCGGTGATGCGAGGGAAGGTGATCGTGCGGGTCGAGGTGGCGCCACCGGGGGTGGCTGGCGCATCGACGAGGCTCGCCGCGCGACCACGATCGTCGTACTCCACGCGAGAGAGCGCGGTGGCCGCGCGCGGGTCCACCAGGGCGGCCCGACCGGCGATCGCGGACCGCTCGGAGACCAAGCGTCCGCGCGTGTCCCAGCCGAGGGCGACCCCGGCGTTGCCGGCCCCCTTGATGAGCGCGATCTGAGCTCCCGCCTCACCCCCGGTGACGTAGCCGAAGTCCGACACATCGCCCCCCTCGGCGCGCACGCGGCACAAGCTGCCGGTGGGCGGGGCGATGAATCCGGCAGCGTTCCAGGCAGCCGACGGGCACTCGCCCGACCCGGCGTAGGTCATGCGGATCGCACGGTCGATCTCATTGGTCAAGCGCACCAGTCGGCCCGCGTCGTCCCACTCCATGCGCGCGACGACGGTGCCGGACTTCTCCACCGACACAGCCCGACCGTCGACGAACCTCGTCGTCGTGCCGGCGGAGTCGGTGAACTCCCACGCGCCACTGCTCAGGCGGTCGAGGGTGTTGCCCAGGCCGGGCACCCGGCCCGCTCCGGTCACCTGCTCGTAGAGCCCCTGAGCCGTGCGCTCGAAGACAAGGGTGGAGGCGTCCCAGCCGCGCACGGTGACGACGCGAGGGCCCCGCTCTGACTGCAGGCCGCCGCGCGGCGTCGCCGCCCGCGATCGCGGGGCGACGTAGGTGCCGTCACCGGCGACCGACGTGGAGGCACCACAGAGCTCGGTGCCCTCGATCTCGACGCAGACGCGCAGACGAGCGGCCTCATCGCCCACGTCGGCCCGCACCCGACCGCCCCGGGCGTCCACCACGCCCGCGTCGGACCAGGTGCCGTCCTGCTCGAGCACCTGCACGCGCTGGCCGAGCACCTGGGAGGGATCCTGGGCGGGCACCTGGACCTCGGCAACCCCGTCGTCGACGCGCACGCGCGGGCCGGCGGGCGCGGTGACGCGCGCTGACGTGGACGTCACGATGTCGAGCCCGACCCACGGGGAGCCCGTCGACGGGGTGATGCGCCAGCCCTGGGGCAGCCCTGCCGCCGCCGGCACGCCCGAACCCCACGTGAGGGTGAGGCCGAGGGATGACGCCGGGCCGGCGAGCACCGGTGACTGCCACGACCACGACACGGCCCCGGAGACCGTGGACACACGCAGTCCACCGACGCCGATGCTGGACCCGGCCTGCGAGCCGGGCTGGGCGACCGTGAAGGTGCCGGCACGCATCCATCCCGCCGCGACACGCGCATCGACGCCGAAGGAACGACCGGCGGTCAGCTTGCGGTCGATCTTGACCCACCCGTTGCGCGCGGTGGCGGGCCAACCGTCGCCGTCGCCTCCGGCCGAGCCGCGGCCGAGGTCCACGATGCGCAGTTCCACCGTCGGCTCATCACGCAGGCCGGGGATGTAGACGAGGGGGTACTCACCGTTCATCGCGCTGCCGCGCGGGAGGAGCGCCACGCTGGGCAGCGATGCGGGCCATTGACCCGCGCCGGTAGCCCGGACGGTGGCGATCGGTCCGAGTGACTCCAGGCCCTCGACGGCGCGCATAGACACCGGGTCGGCGGCAGGCGCGGCGGCGGTGGCAGGGGCGACACCCCCGGCGAGCAGTCCGGCCACGAGTGCTCCGGTGGAAGCCCCCACGACAGCGGCACGAGTCAGCAGACGGTGTCCCATGGACCGAGGCTAGGGGGCGGCGCCACGGGGTAGCAACCGCGGCAGGGCCTCAGCGGCGCAGGGCGGCGCGGATGCCCGCGGTGATCCAGTCGGCGTACTGCTGCTGCCCCGACGGCGAGGACATTCGGGCGGCATCCGCGGCATTGCGCATGTTGCCCGACTCCACCAGGATCACCGGCACATCGGAGAGGTTGAGTGTCGAGATCTCCGGCGTCACCAGGATCTGGTCGGCGATGTACGTCGACCGGGGT
>VGBQ01000288.1 GCA_016870425.1 Actinomycetota bacterium
ACCCGCAGGTCAATTGAGGCCCCCTACACTCGCCCCATGAGCACCCCGCTGGACTCGCCCTCGCTCGAGGGCACGACCCTCACCGAGGAACGCCTCGCCTCGACCGACGACGGCGATCACGAGCGATTCGCGCACTACGTGCAGAAGGACAAGATCGTCGAGAGCGCCGTCACGGGCACCCCTGTGCGGGCACTGTGTGGCAAGAAGTGGGTCCCCGGGCGCGATCCGTCGAAGTTCCCGGTGTGCCCGGAGTGCCAGGAGATCTACTCCGGTCTGCGTCCCGGCAAGCCGCGCGATCCGGACGGCGACTCCTGAGCCTTTTTGCGCCGCAGTACCGCGCCGCCACGATCGGGGTCGTCGCGGCAATGACGCTATTTGCGTTCGAGGGCATGGCGGTCGCCACCGTGATGCCCGTCGTGGCCATCGAATTCGACGGACTCGGCCTCTACGCCTGGGCCTTTAGCGCCTATGTCGCCTTGTCCCTTGTGGGCATGGTCGTGGCCGGCACCTGGTGTGATCGCGATGGGCCGCGTCGTGCGATGTGGGTAGGACTGTGGGTGTTTGCAGGTGGGGCGGTAATCGCGGGAGTGGCGTGGTCTATGCCTGTCCTGATCGCTGCCCGTGGCCTCCAGGGTCTGGGGGGTGGCGCGCTGATCGTGGCGACGTACGTGTTGATCGCCCGTGCCTTTCCCGAGGATCTGCGGCCCAAGGCGTTTTCACTGCTCGCCGCTGCCTGGGTTGTGCCGGCCATTGTCGGACCACTCATTGCGGCATGGCTGACGGAGGCGCTGTCGTGGCGTTTCGCATTCTGGCTCGTGCCCTTCGTGCTGGTCCTTCCGGCGCTGCTACTCCGCAAGACACTGCGCGAGCACGACGGTGGCACGGGAGAACGCGGACGAAGTGGCCGAATCATCCCGGCCCTGGTCACCGCCGGTGGTCTGACCCTGGCCATGGCGGCCTTCATGAGACCGGCCGGACTGCCCCTGTGGGCGGACGCCGCGGGCCTCATGGTCGGCGTTGCCATGCTCGCGTACGGCGTGCGCATCCTCCTGCCTCCGGGCTGCTTCCGCCTGCGCCGGGGTCTGCCGACGACCGTGCTCATGCGCGGCATCCTCGCGGGAGCCTTCTTTGGCGCCGAGGCTTTCATTCCGCTGGCTCTCGTGGAGCAGCGCGGATTCACGGTGATTCTGGCGGGCCTCGTCCTCAGCGTCTCGGCACTCGGCTGGTGGGTCGGGTCCTACGCGCAAGGCCGCATCCCCGAGTCGAGCGACCGAAGTCCGACCGTCCGCACCGGTGCACTGTTGATGGCGAGTGGCATCGCCAGCCTTCCGCTGTGCCTCGTGCCCGGTGTCCCCGCTGTCGTGTGCGCAGTCTCGTACTTCGTTGCCTCGATCGGCATGGGTCTGTGCTTCCCGTCCATCGCCGTGCAGACGCTGCGCCTGTCGCCCGTGGACGAACAGGGCAACAACTCAGCCGCGCTGCAGATCTCCGACGCGATCCTCAGCTCGCTGGCGCTCGGGATCCTCGGCGCCATCCATGCTGCGGCCGTCACCAGCGGGGGTGCGACGACCACGACGTACGACGTGCTGTGGTGGCTCGCCGCTGCGGTAGGAATCGTGGCCGCCGCCATTGCCTCCCGGATGAAGCCGGTTTCCGCCATGCCCGTGGGGCGCACTTCCTGACCGGCTGGCAGGATGCAGGTGTCCGCACCTCACGAGGAGTCTGAAGGACTCCGGCGCGCTCCAGGCCATCCAGGATGAGTGGCTGGCCGGCACCACGGCTCCCTACTTCAAGGAGTGACCGAGCTCGGCGGCGCATCGCGCGCGGGGTCGACGCCCTATGTCGACCCCGCGCGCGTGCGCTACCGCCAGCGCAAGGCCTGGCGCGATGCCGCCATCGGCATCGTCAGCCTCATCGTCACGGCGTCCGTCGTCACCCTCATCGTCGTGCGCACACCCGGCTGGCCGGCCGTGCAGGAGACCTTCTTCAGTCCGGAGGCGTTCTCCGAGTCCTTCCCCGGCCTGCTCGAGGCCTTCTGGCTCAACGTGCGCATCTTCCTCATCGCCGAACCGCTCATCCTCATCCTCGGGCTCACCGTGGCGCTCGTGCGGCGCCTGCACAGCCCGATCTTCCTGCCGCTGCGGATCATCGCCACCGTCTATGTCGACGTCTTCCGCGGCGTGCCGACGCTGCTGGTCATCCTGCTCCTCGGCTTCGGCGTGCCCGCCCTCCAGCTCCAGGGAGCGCCCGACGAGGTGCTCGTCTGGGGCGTGGTCGCCCTTGAGCTGTCCTACGGCGCCTACGTCGCGGAGGTCTTCCGCGCGGGCATCGACTCGGTGCATCCGAGCCAGCGCATGGCTGCGCGATCGCTGGGCCTGTCGTCCTGGCAGACCAATCGCTATGGCGCGCTTCCTGGGATAAGTGCCCCGCCGCCCCTACGCTGGGGACGTCCTCGGGCCTGGTGGCCCGCAACCGAACAC
>VGBQ01000289.1 GCA_016870425.1 Actinomycetota bacterium
TGCTCGTCGCCGAGCTTGACGAAGGCATCGGAGTGCGGGCGCTCCGGATCCGGGCGCGACAGACTCATGGCTGTATCCAGATAGTGCGCGCCGGCCGCGAAGGCGCCGTCGAAGATCGGCATGTCGAAGCGAGGATCGACGACGTTGAGCACGTGGGTGATGCCGTGGGCGCGGCACGCCTCGGCCACGGCGGCCTCATCGGAGGCATCGAGTGCGATGCCCATGAATCGAGGGTCGCCCACTCGGTCCGCGAGGCCGCGCGCGCGCATCTGGTCGTAGTCAGCGCAGACCCAGGCCTCGAAGAAGTCCCGACGCGCAGCGATGAGCGCCGCGGAGGTGCCCACTCCCCCGGACCCGATCGCGAGGACGCGCATGCCACTCATGCGCCCTCCTCCCAGTCCGCCAGCAGGGGTCGGCTCGGATCCCACCGCGTGCCTTCGGCCGCGTCCTTTCGCCGCCGCGCGATGGCCGACAGCGCCTCAAGCACCACGCGATTGCCGAGCATCGCCGTGATGTCGGCGTGGTCGTACGGCGGGGACACCTCGACCACGTCCATCCCGACGACGGGCAACTCCAGGCAGATGCGGCGTACGGCGTCGAGCAGTTCCCGCGCGCTGAGTCCCCCAGGCTCCGGAGTGCCCGTGCCGGGAGCGTGGCCCGGATCAGCCACGTCGATGTCGACGGACAGGAAGATCCCGTCGCACTCGTCCATCGCGATGGCGAAGGCCTCGGAGAGGCACTCGTCGAGGCCGCGCGTGACGATCTCGGTCATCTCGTAGGAGCGCATGCGCTGCTCCGCCATCCACTCCAGCACCTCAGGCGGCGGCCAGTAGCCCCGCAGCCCGATCTGGAGGAAGCGGTCGCCGCGGGCCGCGCCCGACTCGATGAGGCGGCGCATGGGCTGGCCGTGGCCGATGAGGGAGCCGAACTCGATATCGCCCGTGTCGGCATGCGCATCGAAGTGCAGCACCGCCACACGCCCCCAGCCGCGCGCGCGAGCCACCCCGGTCACGTCGGGCCACGTGATGGTGTGGTCTCCGCCGAGGATGAGCGGCATGGCGCCCGTCTCGGCCACGCGCTGCACGACGACCTCGAGGTCCGCGCACGAGCGGGCAGCATCGCCGCTGTACATCTCCACGTCACCGCCGTCGACGACGCGCAGGTCCTTCAGTCCGTCCGTGTGCAGGGCGAGGGACGGCCGCGAGCCGTCGTGGGCGAGGTAGCAGGCCATGCGCAGAGCCTGCGGGCCGAATCGCGCACCGCTGCGGTACGACGTGCCGCCGTCGAAGGGGGCCCCGAGGATCACGACGTCCGCGTCGGCATAGGTAGAGGGATCCTCGAGATCGCAGGGGGGCACGCCGAGGAAGGTGAGGTCGGGGCCGAACTGGCCGCCATAGCGCG
The DNA here is from genome assembly GCA_016870425.1 of Actinomycetota bacterium. Classification (GTDB taxonomy): domain Bacteria; phylum Actinomycetota; class Actinomycetes; order S36-B12; family S36-B12; genus Mxb001. The sequence goes on from VGBQ01000289.1 coordinate 1,402, forward strand.
TCATCCCCACACCCTAGGCCTCCGCCTGGCCGCACGGGTCAGCTGTCGAAGCCGAGGCCGATGCGGTCCAGGGTGCGCAGCCACAGGTTGCGCCGGCCCTCATTGCGGTCGGCCCTGTCGATGGCGCGACGGGTGATGCCGATGCCGATGCCCCGGAGGGGCTCCGGAGGGAAGGGGATCGGCTTGGTCCGCACCATCTCCAGCGCGGTGCGCTCCGTGCGCTCCCCCGCGAGCAGGTCGAGCATCACCTGGGCCCCGAAGCGGCTTGCCCCGACGCCGAGGCCGGTGAAGCCCAGGCTGTAGGACAGGCGTCCGTCGTACGCCGTGCCCCAGAAGGCGCTGAAGCGGGAGCAGGTGTCGATTGCCCCGGCCCAGGCGTGCGTGAAGCGCAGTCCGTTGAGTTGCGGGAAGGTGTAGCGGAAGTGCTCGGACAGCCGGGCGAAGGGCGCTCCCTGGCGCTCGTGCATGGGGTTGAATGCGCCGTAGTAGCTCGCGTCGTAGCCGCCCCACAGGATCCGGCCATCGTCGGTGATGCGGTAGTAGTGGAACTGATTGCCGGCGTCGCCGATCCCGACCCGGTCCTGCCAACCGATCGAGGTGCGCTGCTCCGGTGACAGCGGCTCGGTCATGAGCACCGAGTCGTAGACGGGCACGACGTAGTGGCCCAGCCTCTTGAGGAGGGGCGGGAAGGCGCTCGTGGCAAGGGCGACCCGGCCCGCGCGCACCGAGCCGAAGTCCGTGGCGACGCGCAGGCCCGACCCCGCACGCTCGAAGCCGACGACGCGCGTGTGCTCGTGCACCGCGACACCGGCGCGCTCGGCGGCAGCCGCCAGCCCCCAGGACATCCGCGCCGGATCGACCATGACGACGCCGTCGCGGTCGAGCACGCCCGCGCGGTAGGTCGGGGAGTCCACGCGCGCACGCACCTGCTCGCGGTCGAAGAACTCGTAGTCCAGGCCGAGAGAGGTCGCCTCGGCGACCAACTCACGCAGGTCGGCCACCTGGTAGTCCGCCACGGCGACATCGAGTTCACCGGAGCGCACCAGATCGCAGTCGATGCCCTCGGCCTCG
>VGBQ01000290.1 GCA_016870425.1 Actinomycetota bacterium
TATGCCCGGGCCGGTGCCGACGTGGCACTGCTGGCCCGCAACGGGGATCTCCTCGCGGAAGTGGCACGCGAGGTGGAGTCGGAGGGCCGGCGTGCCGTGATCGCGACGGCTGACGTGATGGACGCCGATGCGACGCGGGCTGCAGCCGCCGGCGCCATCGGTGCCTTGGGTGGCCTCGACATCCTCGTCAACAATGCGGGCGGCAACTCCTTCTCCATCCCGGTCGCGCAGATGAGGATGAGCGGCTGGGAGAAGACCATGCGACTCAACCTCGACTCCATCGTGCACATCACGCAGGAGAGCCTGCCGGCCCTCGGTGACGGTGGCGGCTCGATCATCAATGTGTCGTCCGTAGCCGGGCTGCGGGGTGCGCCGACCATGGCGCACTACGGTGCGGCCAAGGCGGCACTCATCTCACTGACCCAGTCGCTGGCCGTCGAGACGGCATGGATGGGCGTGCGCGTCAATGCCCTGGTGCCCGGCTGGATCGAGACCGACCTCACCGACTTCCTGCGCGCGAGTGACGATGCGGAGCGGGCCGCCCTCGCGCGCGTGCCCATGCAGCGCTGGGGACGAGCGCACGAAATCGCCGAGCCCGCTGTCTTCCTGGCCAGCGATGCCGCCTCATTCATGACCGGGCAGGTGCTCGTGGTCGACGGCGGCCTATCCGCGATGCCGTAGTGACATGGCGCGCTTTCTGCTGATCCACGCCTTCCCCTTCGATGGGTCGATGTGGGACCAGGTCTCGGCGCGGCTGCACCTCGGGGGGCACGAGGTGCTCGCACCCGATCTGCGTGGCTTTGGCGGCGTCCCGCTGGGCGCGGTTCACCCCGATCTCGACGTATTCGTCGCGGACATGGTCGCGCTCATGGGTGAGCGGCCAGCAGTGGTTGCCGGCTGTTCCCTGGGCGGATACGTCGCCCTGGGAGTCACCCGGCAGCGCCCGGACCTGGTGGCCGCGCTGGGCCTGGTCGACACGAAGGCCACGGCTGATGCTGAGCCGGCCCGGGAGCACCGAGAGCGGATCGCGCAGCTCGCCGAGGGCGGGGGTGACTGGTCGGCCGGCATGGTGGACGCCCTGCTGGGCGAGACGACCCGGCGTACCCGCCCCGACCTGGTGGGGTCGGTCGAGGCATCACTGCAGGGGGCCTCGCGGCAGACAGTGGCCTGGTCCCAGCGCGCGATGGCCGGCCGCCCAGACGCGCGGGCGGGCCTGGCGATGCTCAGCGCGCCCGTCGCGGTGGTCTGGGGAGAGGAAGACTCCATGAGCCCGCGGGAGGAGCAGGACCTGATCGTTGAGGCGGTGCCGCACGCGCGATGCCTGCCGATTCCCGGTGCGGGGCATCTCACGCCCCTTGAGGCCCCCGACGCGGTCGCCGGCGCGCTCGCGGGGCTGGTCGCACTCTGATCGGCCCGGAACCGCGCTCGCCGACCGGAAACCGCGATTCCTGCCCCCTCACCGCGGAAAACGGGCGGCCAGGCTGCTTAGTCCTTGGGGTCCAGGCCCGCTGCGCGCATGATCTCGCGCACGAACGCCTTGATGCCCGACGGCCACTGGGGGTGCGTGCCATCGCTGACGAAGTACTCGGGATTGTCCGCGGACACGCCGTACCAGTCGGCGATGACGGCGTTGGGATAGTCGGGGACGACCTTGGCGATCAACTCGTTGTTGGGCTCCATCCACGGGCGCGGGACGTTGGTGTTGACGATCACGACGCGCCCCCGGTCGCTGAGGATGTCGAGCATCTCGCGCAGTTGGTCCTCGGTCACGATGCCGTTGGTGCCGGTGTGGATGACCACCGTGGGCGCGAGAACCCCCTTTTTGGAGAGCCGCTGCACGCGCTCCAGCACGCCCGATGCCTGGCGGCTGACCTCGGCATCGACCTTGCTGCCGTCGATCTTCTCCATGAGCTGTTCGGCGACTCCGAGCATGACGGAGTCGCCGATTGCGGTGACTGCGCCGTTGGCGTTGGTCGGCAGCCCGTCGGCGGACGGCGTGCTCGGCTGCTCGTTGGCACCTGGAGAGGGAGCGGGGCCGGGCAAGGCGCTACCGCCAGGCGTGGTGGTCTGCTCGTCGATGAGGATCTCGGTGGGTCCGCCGTCATCGATGCCCATCGCGGCCGCGACGTCATCGGGGATCGCCTGGTCCGCGGGCTTGGCGGTAGCCAGTCCCGCGCCCATCAGGCCGAGGGCGGCGAGAGCCACGCCGCTACTCGCGAGCACGCGGCGGCCGAGATAGGCGCGTTCATCGGGATCGGACTCCCGCCATCGCGTGAGGAAGGCCCCGATGGCGCCGCGGCGAATGGGAATCTCGACGTAGCGATAGGACAGCTCCGCGACCGCGAAGGTGAGGCCGAGCCGCAGGGCGAGCAACGCCGGCCCGTCGAGAGGGATGTCGAGCTCGGGACGGGTGATCACGTAGATGGGCCAGTGGTAGAGGTATAGCCCGTAGGAGCGC
>VGBQ01000291.1 GCA_016870425.1 Actinomycetota bacterium
CGGGGAACGTGGCGTGCACAGGGTGCCGAAGGCACCGCACTCGAGGGGAGTGATGAGTCCTTGGAGGACTTCGCCGGAGCGGCACTCCTCGGGCTCGTCCGCGACGATGGCGGTCACGTCGAAGCGCGTCTCAGCGTCAAATTCGGCGTACGCGGGAGCCAATCGCCACCCCGACTGAGGGATCATCCCGATGCCGCGCCACTGGCGGTCGCACTTCTCGAAGACGTCGTGCACGACGGCCTGCGCTACGGGATTGCCCTCGGGCGCGACAGCGCGAGGATAGGCATTCTCGAGGTCGGCTCGGCCTTCCTCGAGCTGGAGCAGGGTGCGCCTGATGCCCTCGAGCACGTCCAGCGGCTCGAAGCCCGTGACGACGATCGGTACCTGGTACTTCTCGACGAGTGGGGCGTATTCGGACATGCCCATCACGGTGCACACATGACCTGCCGCGAGGAATCCCTGCACGCGTCGCGTCGGGGACTCCATGAGCGCGGTGATGGCGGGCGGGACCAGCACGTGTGAGACGAGCAGCGAGAAGTTGGGCACGCCGAGCTTGCGCGCCATCTGCACCGTCATCGCATTGGCCGGCGCTGTTGTCTCGAAGCCGATGCCGAAGAACACCACCTGCTTGTCGGGGTTGGCCTGTGCCAGGCGCACGGCGTCGAGGGGAGAGTAGACGACGCGCACGTCACCGCCCTCACTCTTGACGCGGAAGAGGTCCTTGTCGGAGCCCGGCACGCGCAGCATGTCGCCGAAGGAACAGAAGATGACGTCGGGCCGGGCAGCGATGGCCAGAGCCCTATCGATCATCTCGAGCGGAGTGACGCAGACGGGGCAGCCGGGCCCGTGAATCAGGGTCACGTCATCGGGGAGGAGTTGATCAATGCCGTTGCGGATGATCGTGTGCGTCTGGCCGCCGCAGACCTCCATGATGGCCCACGGCTGCGTGACCGTGCGCTCGATCTCGGTGAGCAGGCGCTGGGCCAGCTCGGGATCACCGAACTCGTCGAGGTACTTCACGGCGACAGGCTTTCAGTCGGGCCGAACTCCTCCTCCAGCAGTCCAACGCTCTTGAAGAGTTCGAGGGTCTCGAGAGCCGATGCCTCATCGAGTTTGGTGAGTGCGAAGCCCACGTGCACGATGGTGTAGTCGCCCACGCCCACCTGCGGGACGTATGCGAGGCACACCTCCTTGCGCACGCCGCCGAAGTCGACGGTCGCCATGCGCGTCCCATCGGCCTCCCACACGTCTTCCACGCGTCCGGGCACTCCCAGGCACATGGTGCACTCCTCTCCTCGTCAGGTGGCCGAGCCGGCCACCACTGCCTGCCCCAGTGCGAGCCCGCCGTCATTGGGCGGGACCAGGCGATGGGTCAGCACCGTTACCCCGAGTCCCCCCAGTCTCTCCCGGCACAGGGCCTCGAGGAGGCGATTTGCGAACACTCCACCGGTCAATCCCACGGTCGTCACCCCCTGTCGATCGCGGGCCCAGGCGACGGCCTCGGCCACGGCGTCGGCCACCGCCTCATGGAAGGCCAGGGACGCCGCGGGGGTGGTCAGGCCGCTCGCAAGTCCGGAGACGGCAGCCTGGAGGGCTGGGGCGGGATCCATCGTGAGGAGTCCCGATGCCTCCGAGACGTCGAAGGCCCAGCGGGCGCCCCCTGACCGTCCCTGGGAGGCTGCGAGGGCCTCGAGCTCGATGGCCGCCTGCCCCTCGTAGTCGGTGTCGTGACGGATCCCCAGGAGGCTGGACACGGCGTCGAACAGGCGCCCCATGCTGGTGGTGGGGGTGCAGCCCGCACCCGTGGCGAGCATGCGGCCGACCACTCGACGCTCGGTCTCGTCGCATACGTCGAAGCAGGGCAGCCCCGCCGACCACGGGATCCCTGCGGCATGCAGGTGGGCAAGGGCTGTGCGCGCGGGCCGGCGAATGGCCGCGTCTCCCCCCGGGAGGCTGATGGGTGCCAGATGGCCCAGGCGCTCGGCGCCGGCGTACGTGGCTATCAGTATCTCCCCGCCCCAGATCGTGCCGTCCGTGCCGTAGCCGGTGCCGTCGAACGCGAATCCCAGGACAGGCTCACCCACGGGTACGCCGTGCTCAGCCATGAGCGACGCGACGTGCGCGTGGTGGTGCTGGACCAGACGGAGATCGGCTCCGGTCGCTTGCGCGCGCTCGTCGGCCCAGCGGCGCGAAAGGTAGCCAGGGTGCATGTCCGCAGCGATGACCTCAGGCGTGACGCGCACCAATTCACTGAGGGTGCTTGCCGTGCGCGCGAGGAGATCCAGGGTCTCGAGGTTGGCTGTGTCTCCGATGTGCTGGCTCATCCAGGCGCGGTCGCCCATGGACACGCACAGGGTCGTCTTCAACTCCCCGCCCACGGCGAGCGTGGGCGCGGTGCCGAGAGGTAGAGGCAGGGGCAGTGGCGCGTAGCCGCGGCTGCGCCGCACGGGCTGC
>VGBQ01000292.1 GCA_016870425.1 Actinomycetota bacterium
CCGAATATCCGCGCCTGCCTCGCGCAGGTCCGTGACGGTGACCGCGTGGAGCGACAGGAGGGCACGGGCTATGGCGCGTGACTGCGATGTCGCCGTCATCGGTGCGGGTGCTGCTGGCGTGGCCGCCTCTGTCGTCGCCGCCCGCTCGGGGTGTCGCGTCACGCTCATCGACGTGGGTGATCGGCCGGGCGGCCAGTACTACCGCGGGGCCGACTTGTCTTCCCTGCCCAGTGCGGGTCTTGACTACGCCGCCCTCGCGAGTGATCTTGACCGGCTCGTAGCGGCGAATGCCGTCGACTATCGCCCGCGCACGACGGCCTATGCCCTCGAGCGCGCAGGCCAGCGACTCCGGGTGCGCACGCGCGGGGAAGCCCGACAGGGGCGGCTTGGCCGACCCGCCGGGCCTGATCGGCATCGCGCTGATGTCGACGTTATCGACGCTGGCACGGTCGTCCTCGCTACGGGAGCCTTCGATCGCCCCCTGCCCTTTCCCGGCTGGACTCTCCCGGGGGTGATGACCGGCGGCGGCGCGCAGTCCCTCGTCAAGGGCCAGCATGTGCTGCCCGGTCGCCGCGTCGTCGTGGCAGGCACGGGACCGTTCCTGCTTGCGGTGGCGGCTACGCTGCTCGAGCACGGTGCGGAGGTCGCTGCCGTCGTCGAGGCCAACGACCCGGTCGTGGGAAGCGTGCGGCAATTGCGCGGCCTCACCTCCGGCCTGGGCAAGGCGGGCGACCTCGGCCGATTCATTGCTGCCCTCGCGCGCCATCGCGTGCCCTACCTTCGCCGCCACCGCGTCGTCGAGGCGCTGGGCGATGATCGCGTGACGGGAGTGCGCCTTGCACGAGTGGACGCCGATTGGCATCCGATCCCCGGCACGGAGCGAGTCATCGAGTGCGACGCCGTCTCCGTGGGCTTTGGTTTCGTCGCGCAACTCGACCTCGCTGCTCAACTGGGTGCGCGCACGATCCGCGGTGCCGATGGCGGACTCGCCGTCGAGGTGGACGACGACCAGGCGACGTCCGTGCCCGGCCTGCTCGCCGCTGGCGAGACGACCGGGATCGGCGGTGTCGAGGCTGCCCGGGTCGAGGGCCTGGTCGCGGGAGCGACGGCGGCGGTGATGTCAGATCGCGCGAGTGCCCTCACCCCGGCGGCCCTGGAGCGCGTGCGTCGGGAGGTGGCGCGCTGGCGTCGTTTCGCCGCCGGGCTGCACGCGACCTTCCCCGTGCGGGACGGCTGGGTCGACAGTGTCCGCGAGGACACCCTGGTGTGCCGATGCGAGGAGGTGCCGGTCTCCCGTGTGCGCGAATCGGTGGCGCTAGGAGCTCGCGATGCGCGCACGGTCAAGTTGCTCAGCCGCGCCGGCATGGGCTGGTGCCAGGGGCGCATGTGCGCCGCAGCGGTCGACGGGATCTGCGGATTCGACGACATCGCCTCGCTCCGGGGCGCGTCGTACCGTCCCGTGGCCGTGCCTGTGCCCCTCGGTGCGCTCGCGTCCGAGCAAGTGGAAGGGTGATCCCGTGACATCCGTGCGATTCCTCGACGAAGCGCAGACCTACGCCGCCGCAACCGTCGGCCAGTGCGCTGATGCGCTCGAAGAGGCACTGCGCGCAGGCCTGCCGGGCGAGCCGGACCCGGCACGCATCTTCGTCGACCTGCCTCCTGGCGAGATGCTGCTCATGCCGAGCCGCGTCACGGGCACGCCGACGGTCAAACTCGTCACCATCCACCACGATGCCGACCGGCCCGATCCGCGGATCAAGGGTGTGCACGTCGTCTTCGATCCGGTCTCGCTCGCACCGCGCGTCATCATGGACGCCGCGGCCCTGACCGTCATGCGCACCACCGCGGTGAGCATCGTGGCGCTGCGCGCGATCGCCAAGCCTGACTGCCACACCCTGGTCGTCTACGGCGCCGGCCCACAGGCACGCGCGCACATTGACGCGATCATCGCGGAGTGGCCGATCCGCCACGTCACCATCGTCGCGCGGCGCCCCGAGCGGGCCGAGGCCCTGCTCGCCTCCGCGCGCGAGCGTCACCCCGACATCGTCATCGATCTCGTCCGCACCGAGGATGCCGCGTCGGCCCTGCGCGAAGCCCGCATCATCGTGTGCGCGACCACGGCCACATCGGCGCTCTTCAGTGCTGCGGATGCGCGCGGGGATGTCGCAGCCGTCGCGGTCGGCACCCACTCGCCCACGTGCTGTGAGCTCCCCAGCGAGCTCGTCGGCCGGTCCTTCGTCGTCGTCGAGGAGCGCGAGTCGGCACTGCGCGAGGCCGGTGACGTCGTGTGCGCGATCACGGCGGGCCTGATGACGCCCGACGACATTGCCGCCGACCTCACCGAGATCGCGCGACGGTCGGTCGACATCCCGGCGACAGGGTCGCGGGTCTTCAAAAGCATGGGCATGGCATGGGAGGACGCG
>VGBQ01000293.1 GCA_016870425.1 Actinomycetota bacterium
CGCTCGACCGCCCGCCACGATGAGCACAGCACCAGAGTGCGGCCGCCCGCCGCGTCGATGAGGTCGCCGACCTCGTCGAGTGCTTCCTCCGGAATCCCCTCGCGGCCGGGAGGGGGCAGGTGGCGGGCGATGTAGAGGATGCCCTGCTGGGCGTAGTCGAAGGGGCTGCCCACGTCGAGCCCCTCCCACGCGCCCGTGACGCCCAGGCGGGCGGCGCACTCCTCGAAGGGCTCCCCCAGCGTCAGCGTGGCGCTGGTGAGGGCCACGGGCCGGTCAGCCATCAGCGAGGAGGCCAGCACCCCGGCAACCTCGAGCGGCGCGAGCTTGACCGTGCCGCCCTCAACCCAGGTCACCTCCCTGGTCGTCGCCGCGATGAGCCTGCCCGCCGTGTCGAAGACCTCGTCGAGTGCTCCGCGCGCGCGCTGGCGTGCTGCCAGCGTGTCGAGGTCGTCGTCGCTGGGTATCTCGCCCACGGCCGCACGCGCGGAGTCCCTCACGGAGGTGAGGGCGAGCAGCAGGTCACGGGGAGCCTCGCGATAGCGGCCCTCCTGGCGGGTCGCCTCGGTCAGGCGCTCCGCGGCCTCCTCCAGGTCATCCGCGGTCGACGGGCGGATGAACTTGCGTGCCCGCGACACCGCCTGCTCGACCGACCGCGCCGACAGCTCGAGGGCGAGCGCCGCGGTGACGCGATCGACGAGCTCGTGGGCCTCGTCCACGATGACGGCGTCGTGATCAGGCAGCACGGGGATGCCCTCGACCGCGTGGATGGCGAGCATCGCGTGGTTGGTCACAACGATGTCGGCCTGCATGGCGATCTCGCGGCGCTTGGCCGTGAAGCAGTCGGGACCGTAGGCGCACTTCATCTCGCCCACGCATTCGCGGCGCGACACGGAGATGCCTCGCCACACGCGCGCGTCGATGGAGTCGCCGAACTCGTCGCGGTCGCCCGTCTCGGTCTCGAGTGCCCAGGTGCGCACCGCGGCGGCCTGCTTGCCGAGCTCGGACCTCGGGATGATCGCGTCGCCGTCATCGTCGGGCTCCTGGCGGTGCAGGCGCTCCAGGCAGACGTAGTTATGGCGACCCTTGAGCACGGCGTAGGTCAGCGGGCGCGGCAGGAGCGGCTCGAGTGACTGCGCCACCACGGGGAGGTCCCGCTCCGCGAGCTGGCGCTGCAGGGCGAGCGTCGCCGTCGCGACCACGACAGCGTCGCCCGTCATCGCGTGCAGCGCGGCCGGCACGAGATAGGCAAGCGACTTGCCGGTGCCGGTCCCTGCCTGGACGAGTAGGTGCTGGGGGATCTCCCTTCCTGAATCCAGTGACCGCGCCACCGCTTCCGCCATCGCGAGCTGCCCCGGTCGCGCCTCGCTCCCCAGGGCAGCCGCAGCGGCTGCAAGCGCCTCCTCGACGCTCGGCAGAGCCTCGCTCACAGGTAGTCCGACTCCGGCAAGCCCGACAGGGGCGGCTCTGCCGACCCGCCGGGCCACAGCACGCCGAGACGCGCTGCTAGCTCAGGCCGCACCCGCGCACGCAGGCGCGTGCCTTCGGGCAGGTGCTCCTGCGACAGCACCTCGCCTTCAGCGTGCGCAGCAGCGACCAGGTCGCCGCGGTCGTAGGGCACGACGACGTCCACCTCGATCTCGGGGCGCGGCAGGCGCACATCCAGGCGCGCAAGCAATTCCTCAATGCCCTCACCGGTGTGCGCTGACACGATAAGCGCGTCAGGCTCCCGGCGGCGCAGGGCGGCCAGCTGCAGCGGATCGGCGATATCGGCCTTGTTGATCACGACGAGCTCGGGCAGGTTGCCCGCGCCGATCTCCGCGAGCACCTCCCGCACGGCCGACAGCTGGTCTTCCGGGTAGGGATCCGAGCCGTCGACGACATGCACGACGAGGTCCGCGTCGGTTACCTCCTCCAGCGTCGAGCGGAATGCCTCCACCAGGTGGTGGGGCAGATGGCGCACGAAGCCGACGGTGTCAGCAACCGTGCAGTGGCGGCCGCTGGGCAGGTCGAGTTTGCGCACGGTCGGATCGAGCGTGGCAAAGAGCGCATCCTCCACCAGCACCCCGGCTCCGGTGAGGCGGTTGAGCAGGCTGGACTTGCCCGCATTGGTGTAGCCCGCGAGAGCGACGGCTGGTGTGCCGGCCCGCTCGCGGGCCCCGCGCTGGGTGCGGCGTACCCGCTCCATCTCTTTGAGCTGACGGCGCAGCACCGTCATCTGATCGCGAATGCGCCGGCGGTCGGTCTCGATCTTGGTCTCACCCGGGCCTCGCGTGCCGACACCGCCCGTGGCACCACCGGCACGGCCGCCGGCCTGGCGCGACAGCGACTCGCCCCAGCCGCGCAGGCGCGGGAGGAGGTACTGCATCTGTGCAAGCGACACCTGCGCGCGACCGGCTTTGCTGCGGGCGTGCTGGGCGAAG
>VGBQ01000294.1 GCA_016870425.1 Actinomycetota bacterium
TGGCCGCCCGTTACCCGCGGTCTTGGGCCAAGAATCGCGGTGTGCAGTCGGCAAGTGAGCCTGGGCCCGGGCTGGCCGCCCGATTCCCGCGGTCCGGCCCCAGAACCCCCCGGGGTTGCGCATCTGGGGATTTGCGACACACTAGGGGTGTGAAATTCCCGAGCCCCGGTGCCGAGCGCGTAGCCCGCTCGCTCCATGAGGGCGGCCCGGCGACCGCGGCGGAGCTAGCCGGACGCCTGGGTCACACCCCGACGGTGGTGCGTCGCCATCTGGATGCGCTCGTGGGAGAAGGGTTCGTCCAGGCAGACGACCAGCGCCCCTTCGGTCCAACCCCCGTCCGCGGTCGGGGTCGCCCGGCGCGCGTGTTTTCGCTGACCGATGCTGGGAGCCACGCCTTCGACGTTGACTACGACGACCTGGCGGTATCAGCGCTGGACTTCATTGAGCGCGCCTTTGGTGAGGACGCCGTTCTGGCCTTCGCGCGCGAGCGAGCAGGGTCACTCGTCGAACGGCACCGGGCGGTCGTGAGCGGCGGTCATGACACGCAGACGCGCCTGGTGCTCTTGGCCGAAGGCCTGGCCCAGGATGGATACGCGGCCACCACCGTCGAGACCGAGACGGGTCCACAGTTGTGCCAGCATCACTGCCCTGTGCGGCATGCCGCCGCACGCTTCCCTCAACTGTGCGAGGCCGAGACCGAGGCCTTCGAGCGGCTGCTGGGATCACATGTCCTGCGCCTTGCCACGATCGGACGTGGCGATGGCGTATGCACCACCCTCGTTCCTGCCCTCATGAACCGGAGGACCTCCGCATGACGACGACCTCACACCCCGAACTCGACGGACTTGGCCGCTATGAGTACGGGTGGCGCGACCCGGACGTCGCCGGTTCCATGGCGAAGCGCGGTATCAACGAGGACGTCGTCCGCGAAATCAGCGCACTCAAGGGCGAGCCGGAATGGATGCTCGACCTTCGATTGAAGGGCTTGCGCCTGTTTGAGAAGAAGCCCATGCCCGCCTGGGGCTCCAACCTCAGCGGCATCGACTTCGACAACATCAAGTACTTCGTCCGCTCGACGGAGAAGCAGGCCACCAGTTGGGACGAGCTCCCCGATGACATCAAGTCGACGTACGACCGCCTGGGCATCCCCGAGGCAGAGAAGCAGCGGTTGATCGCCGGCGTCGCGGCCCAGTACGAGTCCGAGGTGGTCTACCACAAGATCCGCGAGGACCTCGAGGAGCAGGGTGTCATCTTCCTTGATACCGACACAGGGCTGCGCGAGCATGAGGATCTCTTCCGTGAGTACTTCACCTCCGTGATCCCCGTCGGTGACAACAAGTTTGCGGCACTCAACACCGCGGTGTGGTCGGGTGGCTCCTTCATCTACGTGCCCCCGGGTGTCAACGTCGAGATCCCGCTCCAGGCCTACTTCCGCATCAACACCGAGAACATGGGGCAGTTCGAGCGGACGCTCATCATCGTCGACGAGGGTGCCTACGTGCACTACGTCGAGGGCTGCACTGCCCCGATCTACTCCTCGGATTCACTGCACTCGGCCGTGGTGGAGATCGTGGTCAAGAAGGACGCGCGCTGTCGCTACACCACGATCCAGAACTGGTCCAACAACGTCTACAACCTCGTCACCAAGCGCGCCGCCGCCCATCAGGGTGCCACGATGGAGTGGATCGACGGCAATATCGGGTCGAAGGTGACCATGAAGTACCCCGCCGTGTGGATGCTCGGCGAGCACGCCAAGGGCGAGACGCTCTCCGTGGCCTTCGCGGGGGAGGGCCAGCACCAGGATGCCGGCGCCAAGATGGTCCATGCCGCGCCCAACACCTCATCGACCATCGTGTCGAAGTCTGTGGCGCGCGGAGGCGGGCGCACCTCCTACCGCGGGCTCGTGCAGGTCCTCGAGGGGTGCCACGGCTCTAAGAGCACCGTGAAGTGCGACGCGCTGCTCGTCGACGACATCTCCCGCAGTGACACGTACCCCTACGTCGACGTGCGCGAGGACGACGTGTCAATGGGTCACGAGGCGACCGTCTCCAAGATCAGCGAGGACCAGCTCTTCTACCTCATGTCGCGCGGCATGACTGAGGACGAGGCTATGGCGATGATTGTCCGCGGCTTCGTGGAGCCCATCGCACGCGAATTGCCCATGGAATACGCGCTGGAGCTGAACCGCCTGATCGAGCTCCAGATGGAAGGGGCCGTCGGCTGATGTCCGTCACCATCCCGGCGAGCGACCACTCGCCGACCGTACGCTCGCGCGCGGTTGCGGATCACTCCGTGCCCACGGGACGCGAGGAGGAGTGGCGCTTCACTCCTCTCGATCGACTGCGTGGACTGCACACCGGGGGGCTCGACCTCTCCGTAGGTGTCGACGTGTCCGTCGACACCGACGGCTTCACGAC
>VGBQ01000295.1 GCA_016870425.1 Actinomycetota bacterium
GCGGCACCCGAGGCGGTCGAGCGCGACGACCTCGTGCGCTCGCTGTCGACCGCCGGGCATCGCGTCCTCGTCGCTCCGGGGGGATCGGAGGACGAGCGCGACCTCATCACGCGCATTCTCGACGCGGCCGCGGAGCTCGTCGAGCACCCGGAGCGAGCGCCACGCGCGGCCGCCGACCTTGTCCTGGCCGACTCATGGACAGTCGAGCCCGCCACCGAGGGTGAGGATGCTTCAAACGACGTCATGCGCCTGCAGTGGACACCTGACCACCATGTCGTGCTGCACCGAGCGGGCGTGCCCTTCGTGTCCGTCGAGCGCGCCAGGGCCTCGGCGCTGCTCCGACTCGTGGACGCCGTTGCCAGCGCCCCCGCAGGCACCGGTGGCTTCGGATGGGTCGAATACCTGCGCGATGGCACCCAGGTGGTCATCCGGCTCGCACGGCCGGAGGACACGGAGGCCATCTCTGACATGCACGCGCGATCGTCCGAGGCCACGCGCTACCAGCGCTACTTCACGCCCAACACCGACTGGCGCGAGGACCAGCTCCGTCGCATCGCGGGCGGGCATCGCGGAGCGACGCTCGTCGCGGTCAACTGGCGAGGAGACATCGTCGGCTTGGGCAACGTCTTCCCCGATCGCCCTGGAGACACCCCGGCCGCGGAGATCGCGGTCATCGTCGAGGATGCCTGGCAGGGCAGGGGCCTGGGTGGTCGCATGCTCGAGCACCTGATCGAACTCGCTCGCCGTCAAGGCTTCGATGAGGTGCTCGCGCTTGTGCTCGCGAGCAACACCGGCATGGTGCGCCTTCTCGAGCGGCTGGGCGTGGAGTGGACGAAAGGAGCCGATCCCGACCTCGGTGCGACGATCGTGCGCCTCACCGCGCCGCTCAGCTAGCCTCCCCCACCTGCCTATCCCCGAGCGCCGCCGTCCGCGGCACAGCAAGCTCAGCCGAGAAGTCAAGACTTCCGAGCCTTCGGAAGTCTTGATTCGCAGGCGAAACTTCCGCGCCGGTTAAGTAGCCAGGGCGGCGTCGACAGCCGACTGCACCTCGCGAATCAGTTCCGCCTCCGCCGCGCGCGTGCCGCACCGGGCCACGATGACGCGCACCCCGTCGGAGTCGCCCGAGAGCGCGCGGCGCAGTTCCGCGGCCGTGTCGACCGAGACCACCTCGATCCCTGGAGCGGCGAGTAGCGCCTCGAGCGAGCCTCCGTGCGGGGTGCCGAAGACGCGTTCGAAGTCGGCGGCGAATGCCGGGGCGCCTTGCTCGAGCGTCGAGAAAATCCCTCCTCCATCGTTGTCGAGGACGACGTACACCAGGCTCGGGCGTGGCTCGGTGGCGGGCGCGAGCAGGCCGTTGCGGTCGTAGATCGCGGTGAGGTCGCCGAGCAGGGCGTACGTCGTCCCGCCGGGGTGGGCGTCCGCATGTGCCAGGGCCGCACCCCACGCGGTGGAGACCACTCCGTCGATGCCGGAGGTGCCGCGATTGGCGATGCAGCGCGCGCGCAGCGGTCCGGCGAACATCGACACGTGGCGCACGGGCCAGGACGGCCCGATGACGAGCAGGTCGTCCGGCCCTGAGGCATCAGCGAGCAGCCGCGCAGCGACGGGCCCTGGCACACCGTCCAGGTCCGACGACCACGCAGCATCGACCACGTCAGCCGCACGCGCGTCGACTGCCTGCCACGCCGTCAGCCACTCCGGATCCGGCTCCCCGTCAGGCACAGGCACGGCACCGACGGTGGTGGTGGCGGTGAGCAGCGGATTGACGCGTCCCAGGCGAGGCGGGACATCCACGGCAATGTGCGTGCCCGCCTTGCGCATCAGCGCATTGATCGAACGGTGCAGGCCCACGCGGCCGACCGTCACGACGACATCAGGCGCCGGCATCGCTCCGACGACGAGCGGCCCGTGTCGGAGCGCATTCGGATGACGCGTGAGGTTGCCCGTGGGCTCGCTGATCACGGGCCAGCCGAGCGCTGAAGCCAACACGGCGGCGGCATCGCGAGTCGGGCCGTCGTGGAAGTCGCCGACAATGAGTACGCCGTGCCGCGGATCGGATCCGTCGGGCAGCAGCGAGGAGAGCACAGGAGGAGTCTCACCGGCGCGAGGGCGATGCTCGCGCACTTCGACATCGGCGATGGCATGTGCTCCCGGCTCGACGAGCGGCTCGGTGAGCGGCACATCGATGTGCACCGGACCCGGATGTGCTCCCATCGCCAGGTCGATGGCACTCGACACGGCACTGTGCAGGGCAGACTCACCGAGGCCCTCCACATCGATCCAGGTGATGGCGTCGACGCCGTAGAGATCGCGCTGGTCGATCGTTTGGTTGGCGCCCGCGGCGCGCACGGCGCCCGGACGGTCGGCCGTGACGGCGACG
>VGBQ01000296.1 GCA_016870425.1 Actinomycetota bacterium
CGCCGCCAAGTACCCGGGGTACCGGACGTACCAACGCACCACCTCCCGGCTGCTCCCGCTCTGGCCGGGGCCCAGGCTGGACTGAGACGGGGGGAAGGTCCCAAGCGAATATTGCAGGCGTGGGTACCACCTCTGCGGACACGGCCTCGTGGTTGCGCGCGCGCGACGCGGCGCGCTGGAGTGCCGCCGCGGAGCGCTCGGCTCGCTTGCGCAGGGGTTTGCCCGCGGTTGCCGCGGAGCTGATTGCGCGCCTCGGCTGCTCGCGCGTGGTGCTGTTCGGCTCGCTGGCCCGCGGGGATGTCCACCCGCAGAGCGACGTGGACCTGTGGGTCGAGGGGCTTGACGCGGTCCGCCAGTTCGAGGTTGTGGCAGCCGCGTCGGCCCGGCTCGGCGTACAGGTGGACCTCGTCCGGGCGGAGGAGGCCCCGCCGAGTCTCCGGGAGCGGGTGCAAGCGGAAGGAGTGCCGCTGTGAACCGGGCCGTGCTCCAGCGGCTTCGGGCCGAGCTCCACAGCGACCTCATCGCCTTCGGGGGACGGGCGGCCGAGCTGCGAGGCGTGCGTCCCTTCCCGTCGGACGCGGGGCCATGCGCTTTGACGGCCGTGGCGCTGCACCATGCCTACGGCAGCATCGAGGCGGCGCTCTCGCGCGTCACCCGCCACATGGAAGGCGAGGAGCTCCAAGTAAGCCACTGGCACCAGGAGTTGCTCGAAGCCGCTGCGCTCGACATCCCCGGCGTTCGCTCCCCCTTGAAGGTGGCACATGGATGTTGCTCGCCAGCTCCACACAATCGTGAGCCTCCTGCGGGTCCGCCATGTCGGCGGCCAGACCCGAGGGGACTCACGATCACCGTGTGCTTCGAGGCCCCGTGGCGGATCGCGCGACTGCACGCGACCAACGTTGGCCCGTACCTCGATGACCTTTCTTCGAGGCTCGCCGCGGAGGGCTACGCCCACCAGACCATCCGGGGGTACCTGCGCGCCGCGGAGCACCTCGCGACCTGGGCCGCCCGTCGGCGAATCGCCCTTCGCTCGTGGGACGACAGCGTGCTGGCCGGATTCGGCCGGCACCTCGCGCGCTGCGCGTGCATCAAGGCAAACAAGGGGCGCTTCGATGGCGCAGTTGCCGGTGCGCGCGTGTTGCTCGCACATCTGGGTGCGTGCGGGGTGGTAGCCCCTGCGCCGGAGCGGACTCGGCAGTACGCAGCGCCCGTGGAGGCGTTCTCGGAGTGGATGCTGCGGCACCGAGGCATCACCACCGGGACAGCCGGCGTCTACCGGCGCCTGCTGCAGCCCTTCGTCGGTGCGCTCGGTGAGGACCCAGCCCGGTACACGGTCAGTTCCATCCGGGGCTGCGTCATCGAGCACCTCGGGAATGCAGGCCGGAGCCATGCACAGTTGGTGACCTCTGCCATCCGCGCCTACCTCCGCTTCCTCGTTGCGGAGGGGCGCGTGCGTGCAGGGCTCGAGCACAGCGTTCCGACGGTGCCTCACTGGCGGCTCTCGACGCTGCCTCGCTGCCTCGAGGCTCCCGATGTCGAGCGCGTGCTGGCGAGCCGTGACCTTACGACGGAGGGTGGTCTGCGCGACCACGCGATTCTCCTGCTGCTCGCCCGCCTGAGCCGTCGTGGTGGCGACATCGCCGCGACGATGCTCGCCGACATCGATTGGCGCGCTGGCAGTCTCCGCGTGCGCGGGAAAGGACGTCGCCAGGTTCGCCTGCCGCTGCCGCAGGACGCCGGCGACGCCATCCTCGCCTACCTTGAGCGCGGACGACCGATCGTGGAGACCGAGTGGCTCTTCATCACGCTCAAGGCCCCGAAGCGTCCGCTGGCTTCGCCGGCCACCGTGGCTTTCCTCGCCGGAGCAGCCCTCGACCGAGCGGGTATCGTGAATCTGCCGACCCGTGGAGCCCATCTCCTGCGGCACTCGGCCGCGACCGCGATGCTGCGCGCCGGCGGCTCCCTCGAAACCATCTCGGGGGTCTTGCGCCACAGTTCGCTCGAGACGACCGCCATCTGCGCGAAGGTGGACGTCTCCATGTTGCAGCAGGTTGCGCAGCCATGGCCCGGAGGTGCGCGATGCTGAGCACCATCGTCGAGCGCCACGTCGCGCTCCGCCACGCGACCGGCTACCTCTTCCGTCGCCAGGCCGACATGCTTCGTGACTGCGCCCGCTTCGCCGAGGCCCATGGCGAGGACGTCGTGCGCGCGGCGACGGCCCTGGCCTGGGCGGGCAACGTCCCGCCGATGAGCACTCGCCATGTTCGACTGGGTGTCATCCGCCGCTTCGCATCGCTGATGCACGCCGAAGATCCGCGTCACGAGATTCCTCCGGCAGGCGTCTTTGGCCAGAAGCCTCCACGCTGAACG
>VGBQ01000297.1 GCA_016870425.1 Actinomycetota bacterium
GGTGACCCCCACGTCGGGACTCAGCAGATGCTTCAGGTCACCCAGACCGGTCAGGGTGAGCGGGACAGCCTGGTGTCCGCGACGCTGCAGCTCCTCCGCGACCGGTGTCCACACCCAGCCGCCATGGAATGCACCCGGGACGAGGACGAAGGTGCTCACCCTCGCCAATCTAGGGGCCCCTCAGGTGCCATGCGAACCGACGGGGTGGCTGGCCACAGTGTCGATTGAGGTCCGTATCCACCAGCTTGATCGGGGCGGCAACCCGCTCCGATTAGGCGCGGGAGCGGCGGAGCGGTGTCACGACTGACTCCGGCCCCGCGACGATCTGCTCACCCCGTCGAGTGGCCAGCTGCTTGGTCAGCGTGCGCGCACCCTCGACGACCCTGGGGGCGAGGTGCTTGAGCATGGGAGCGATCCGCTGCGTGGGGCCGGCCACCGACACGGCTGCCACCGCCACTCGGTTGTCGTCCGCACCGTCGAGGAAGACCGGAGCAGCGACGGACGACAGGCCCACCTCGGTCTCCTCCGTCGACATGATGAAACCCTGCCGCCGGACCAGGTCCAATTGCGCCTCGAACTTTGCCGGATGGACGACCGTGTGCGGCGTCTGGCGCACGAGGCCGTGGCGCACGATCGCATCGTGTGCCGCCGGATTGAAGGCGGCGATCTGACAGCCAACCTGAGCAATGTCTACAACAGCACGGACAAGCGCGCCTACCCGCTCTCGTCCTACAGCTACATGGTCATCCCCACCAGCAATGACAACGGATTCAGCAATCTATGGATGTCGTCACGAGCCTTCGAGGTCGGCCGCCAGGCGCATCCACTCGTCCTCGAGCGCGGCCTTGCGCTGGCCCGACTCCTGCAACTCGCGATTGAGGTCCGCCAACCGTGCGTGATCGGTCGCCGCCTCCGCCATCTGCTCATGGAGGGCACGCTCAGCCTCGTCGATCTTGGCGATCGCCCGCTCTACGCGCGCCATCTCCTTCTCGATGGCCCGCCGATCCTGCTTCGCCTGCTTCGCGTTGACCTTGGGCGCGGCACCCACGCGCTCACTTTCGGGCTTGGCCACCGATCGTGAACCGACTCGCTCGAGGTATTCCTCCACCCCACCGGTGAGATGGGTGAACCGGGCATCACCCATCAGGGCGTAGAAGTCGTCGCACACGCGCTCCAGGAAGTAGCGGTCGTGCGAGATGACGATGAGCGTGCCGGCAAATCCATCGAGCAGGTCCTCGAGCGCCGTCAGCGTCTCGACGTCGAAGTCGTTGGTCGGTTCGTCGAGAACGAGCACATTGGGCCCGCTCATGAGCAGTCGAGTGAGCTGGAGTCTGCGGCGTTCGCCGCCGGACAGGTCACCGACGGGAGTCCACTGGCCGTCCGACCCGAAGCCCAGGCGCTCGCAGAGCTGGCTCGCCGTGAGCTCCCGGTCCTTGCCCAGGTCGACCCGGGTCGCCACGCGCTCCACTGCCTCGAGCACGCGCCAGGACGGATCGAGCTCCTCCAGGTGCTGCGAGAGGTACGCCGGCTTGACGGTCTTGCCCGTCGTGATCGACCCGGCGGCGGGCGGCATCTCGCCCAGCATGGTGCGGATGAGCGAGGTCTTGCCGGTGCCGTTGGAGCCGAGGATCCCCACGCGCTGGCCAGGGCCGACATCCCAGGTGAGGTGGTCGATGAGTTCGCGCTCCCCCGCCACGACGGTCACGTCGTGGAACTCGTAGACCGTCTTGCCCAGCCGCGCATTGGCGAAGGCCAGGAGTTGTACGTCGTCTCGCGGTGCGGGCTCGCCCTTGATGAGTTCGTTGGCTGCGTCGATGCGGAACTTCGGCTTCGAGGTGCGTGCGGGCGCGCCCCGGCGCAGCCACGCGAGCTCCTTGCGCAGGAGGTTCTGCCGTCGTGACTCGGATGCCGCTGCCTGGCGCGAGCGCTCGGCCTTGCTCAGCACAAACGCGGAGTAGCCACCGTCGTACTCCTCGACCCCGCCGTCGACGACCTCCCAGGTGCGATCGCACAGGGCGTCGAGGAACCACCGGTCGTGGGTGACGATGACGACCGAGAGGCGCGGGCGCGAGGCGAGGTGGTCCGCGAGCCATGCCACCACCTCGACGTCGAGGTGGTTGGTCGGCTCGTCCAGGAGGAGCAGGTCGAGGTCAGCGATGAGAGCCCGCGCGAGCTGGACTCGCCTGCGCTCACCACCCGACATCTGGCCGAGACGGCGGTCGAGCAGTGACTCGTCGAATCCGCCGAGGAGGCCGTCGAAGATCGTCCGGATGGCCGGGTCGCTGGCCCACTGGTGGGCGTCCTGCCCCGGGACGACGTACTCAGCGACTGTCGTCTCAGCATCGAAGGCCTCGGA
>VGBQ01000298.1 GCA_016870425.1 Actinomycetota bacterium
GTTGCGCGACCCGACGGCCTTCACCACCAACATCTTCGCGCTGCGCGGCGACAGCATGATCCTCGTCAACAAGTACGGCGAGCGAAGCGTCAACGAGAAGCTTCCCTACCACGAGCTGGGCCTGAGCATGCTGCGCTGGGACCCGGCCAAGGCTGAATTCCCCGACGTGCGCCTCTTCATGGTGTTCGACCGGGGGACCCGCGAGTTCTTCGCGGACGGCACCAGCGGCAACCCCGTGCCTGCGCTGGATGCCCCGGACGGCGATCTCGTCAGCGGCCAGACCATCCCCGCGTTGTCTGCCGCGCTCGACGCGCGGCTGCGCGCTATCGGCCCAGCAAGCAGCGGTGGCGTGACCCTGTCACCGGACTTCGCCGCCCACCTCGAGGCAACGATCGCCCGCTTCAACGCCGCCGCGGCGAAGGGAGTCGACGAGGAGTTCGGTCGCGGCTCATCGCCGATCGAGCTCTTCCGCAACGGCCCCGCGCGCCCCGGCAATGACCGCAACCCGGCGATGTTCCCCTTCTCGGGCGAGGGGCCCTACTACGCGCTCATCCTGGCTCCGGGCTCTCTGGACACCAAGGGCGGTCCAGCCATCGACACGCATGGTCGCGTCCTCGACTCGGAGTCTCGGCCCATCCCCGGCCTGTATGCCGCGGGCAACTGCGCCGGCTTCCCCTCGGCCAACGCCTACTGGGCCGGGGGAGCGACCGTGGGCCTGGCCGTCACATTCGGCTATCTCGCCGCCTGCCATGCAGCCGGCACCGTCACTCCACGATGAGGGCCTCATTCAGCGGCTTGCGCGTGAGATGCGGGACCTTGCAATCCGCTGCCGGGTAGCCGATCGGGAAGAGGATGTAGGGGCGCTCCGTCGCGGGTCGGCCGAGGATCTCGGTGAGGAAGGCCATCGGATTCGGCGTGTGCGTGAGGGTGGCCAGCCCCATCGAGTGCAGTGATGCGATGAAGAACCCGCAGGCGATGCCCACGGACTCGTTGACGTAGTAGTTCTTGCGCAGCGTGCCATCGGGCATGGGAGTGGACTTCTGCGCGAAGACCACCACGATCCATGGCACGACGTCGAGGTAGGGCTTGTCGGAGGTCGTGCCCAGCGGGGCGAGGGCCTCCCGCCACGGCGCCGGCAGTCGGCCGCCCTCGTAGTTCTCCCGCTCCTCCACCTCGGCGGCGACTCGAATGCGGTGCTTGGTCTGCGGGTCGCTCACGGCCACGAAGGTCCAGGGCTGCTGGTGGGCACCGCTCGGCGCGGTGTTGGCCGTCGCCACGGCGATTTCGATGAGCTTCCGCGGCACGGGGACGTCGGAGAAGTCCCGCACGCTGCGCCGGGAGTCCATGAGTGCGAAGAAGTCGCTACCCCGAGTGATCGGGTCCTCGACCTGCCGTCCGGCGTACGGCACGAAGCCCGACGCGCGGTCAGCCATGGGAGCGACCGAGGTCGTCGGGGCGAGGGTTGATGCCGGCGTAGTCGTGCAATTCCGCTAGCGGGAGGTCGAAGACGGGCATTCGCGGCTCCTGGGTGGTTCGTTCCTGCGGCGGGGTTGTCTGCCGTGCAGATTAGGACGGTGAGGTCACGATCGCGGGAAATTTCGTAAAAAACCTACGTTCCGTGCTCCCATCCCCTTGAATATGGATGAGACCCGCCGGGTGCCGACGCGTTGCCGGGCGGGCAAAACTCGACACCACGCTCACGCTGCCGCTGGGAGGGACTGCCTCAGATGCGCCGAGATCTGCCGCCAGGTTTCCTCGACGAATTGGCAGCTGCCCTTCCCGGTCGAGTCACTGTCAACCCGACCGAGCTTGCCCGTCATGGGCGCGATGAGTCGTCGTTGCCCGAGGTGTCGCCCGATGCAGTGGTCATGGCTCGGTCGACCGACGATGTGAGCACCCTCCTGCGCCTATGCCACGCGGCCGGCGTGCCCGTCATCCCCTTCGGCATGGGGTCCTCCCTCGAAGGACACGTGCTGCCCGTCCACGGCGGGGTGAGCCTGGACCTGTCGGAGATGAACGCCATCCTCGACGTCCGGCCTGACGACCTGCTGGTCGTCGTGCAGGCGGGTGTATGCCGTGTCGCGCTCAATGAGCGGCTGGCCCGCGATGGCCTGTTCTTCTCCGTCGATCCCGGTGCCGACGCCACGCTCGGTGGTATGGCCGCGACAGGTGCCTCCGGCACCACCACGGTGCGCTACGGGTCGATGCGCGACAACGTCCTCGCGCTCACGGCAGTGCTCGCAGACGGCACGGTCATCCAGACGGGTCGCCCGACGCGCAAGGACAGCGCGGGCTATGACCTCACGCGCCTGCTCGTGGGATCCGAGGGCACGCTCGCGGTCAT
>VGBQ01000299.1 GCA_016870425.1 Actinomycetota bacterium
GAATTTCACGGACCTGTGGAAGGACATCGTCGAGAACTTTCTCCTCAGCGAAGGGGGCCCCGCCGAGTTTCTCTCAGCCCTCGACGCCGAGGCCGTCGGCGACCCGAAGATCAGCCCCTGGCGCGACCTTAACTGGGCCGGGGTCCAGGAGCTACCTCCGGACGCGCCGGCACCCGTGGTCGGTGCCGCGGTCTTCGCGTCGTCGCCCACGATCCTGTCGGACACCATCCCCAGCACTTCCGCGCCGACGCGACCGTCCTGGTGGGGGGTCACGACGGACGACCTCGGCAAAGCGCGGAGCCGACTCAGCAAGTCCCCCCTCCCCGTTCCCGACCCCGCGCGGCGCGGATTCCTGTGCCTTTGGGCGGGGGCGAACGCGACATATGTTCTCGACACGCGCACCGGGACCGTCACGCACCATCACACACCGACGAAGTGGCGCGCGCGGGTCGCACTCACCGACCTCGGTCTCCGCTACAAGGGGAATTGGCAGGCCCTTTTCGTCAGCCAGACCGAGCCACCGACCGGGGCCGAGGAGGACGCGTGGGTGAACCCACAGGGGGTCACCCTTGAGATGAAGGACTGCACCCTCGACCAGCAGCGCGTCACCGCCAGCGCCGGGGAGCAACTCCAGGTGCTGTTCAACCTCCTCCTCGAATACTCCGTCCGCCGCGACCGGACCTCGCAAGGCTTGTCAGGAACTTGGTCGCCGTCGCGCAAACTCAAGGTGGAGATCCCCGTGCGGCTCCGGCACGCGGGGAGCTGGGACGCCGAGCGCAAGGTCGAGGCCGAGATCCTGGTGATGATCCCGTCGCCCTTCGCGCCGACGGTGTTCGTCACGAACGACGCGAAGCTCGAAGCGGTCGGCCCGGACAGCGAGGACACGTACTCCGCGACGACGCACGGCGATTCGACCCAGTGGGCGGCGACGACCCCGACCATCATGCTGAGCGAGGAAGGGCGGTACGGGGTGCTGCTCTACGACGGGTCCCTCGAGCCGAGGTCGCCGGCGTTCCGCGCGTTGGCGGTCCCGTCGGTGGGGGAGACGGCGCTTCCCGCGCCGACCGGAGCGTTCTTCCCGCAGACGGACCACAACCTCGACAACAACGTCGTCGTCTCCGACGCCGAACCGACGCACGGCGGGGACGTGGCTGTCTTCCAGGTGAAGCAGCGCTCCACCAACGTGTCATCAGGAATTCTGTCGGCCGTTCGGCGTCAGCAATCGAGGCCGCGGCCGCTGCCGAGCACGGCGCAGACCGTGCTCGGGCAGTATCAGGACCACGTCACACCAAAGATCTGCGAGGCGAACGGCTTGCCGCTGGACTCCCTCTACCAGTTCGTCATCGGGGCCTCGGAGCTGCCGATCACCTGGGAGGATCACCCGGGCGGACCAGCACCGCTTATGCTCTTCCAGCGGCCGAACGACTTCGTCCTGCCCGGCATCACCAATGGCCCGTCGGCGGAGCTGATCGGCTGCCCCGAGTGGGGCGCGTTCATGGCGGCGATGGGCCAGGCGTGCCATTCGCTCGGCCTCCGGCCCGGAGGAGCGGAAGTCACGTGGCTGAGCAGCATCGACCCGAGCAAGCTGCCCGCGGCTCAACTGAGGGTGGTGCTCGAAGCTCACCGCGCGCTAGTCTCCGCGGCCGCGACGCCGGCCGACCGATTCTGGGCCTCTTACCCGTTTTCGGTCCTCGTCGTGGAAGCCACGCAGGTGGATCTCGGGCTGCTGAAGGCCGTGTTCCTCTCCCCGCTCCACCCGGTGCGGCTCGCCTGGGGCTTCGCGGTGGCGTCCGTCGCGAAGGGGAGCGGGGTGGACCACGGCCTGCTCGGGCTCCTAGAAGGCTGGAACCTCCCGGCCGCCGGGGTGACGCCGACCCGGGCCGGCCAACACCGGTGGCTCGTCGCGGTGCCGATCGACCCGGGAGCGGAGCAAGACTTTGTCGGGTGGAGTGCGCTCGCCGTGCTCGGGTCTGGGGACACCGCCGATTTGCCTCTCGTCGGTGCCGGCCAGGCGCTGCCTTGGGGCGGCAAGACAGGCATTAACTCGCGGGTCGTCGAGCGGTCCCTCAAGGACTACCTGGCCGCGCACCCCCACATCAACGCGCTCGTGGTCGATATCCGTTCCGTTGGAGGCTCGCCACGTTCGGTCGAGATCGATGACACATTGCTCCGCCTCCTCGGCGGCGCGGAGCTCGACCAGATTTCCGACCTGGGCGGCGGCACGAAGGTGTGGGACTCGCTCGACAGGCACGGCAGGCCGCCGACCAGGGACGACCTATTAAGCAAACGGCGCTCGCAAGAGGCGGAGAGGTCGTT
>VGBQ01000300.1 GCA_016870425.1 Actinomycetota bacterium
TTCGGGGATCAGAGGGAGGCGCATCTCCTGCTGGTGCACTCTCAGGCCTCCTGAGCGACGTGGGTGGATGGCATGGCGGCAACGAGTCGCCGTGTGTAGTCGTGCCCTGGGGCATCGAGGATCGCATCGGTCGCGCCCTGCTCGACCACCTCGCCCCGGTAGAGCACGAGCACGCGCTCGGTGACCTGGCGCACCACGCCGAGATCATGGGTGATGAAGAGCAGGCTGGTGCCCTGGGATCGGTTGACCTCGCGCAGCAACTCGAGGATCTGCGCCTGCACGGACACGTCGAGGGCGGCGACCGGCTCGTCGCACAGCAGCACCCTGGGCTCGACAGCAAGCGCCCGCGCGATCGCGACACGCTGGCGCTGTCCGCCGCTGAGCGATGCGGGTCTGCGCGCGGCCATGCTGGCGGGCAGTCCCACACGATCGAGCAGGCTGGCCACCTCGCGGTCACGGTCGGTGACCGGGCGTGCGCGCTGACTCAGTGCTTCGCCGAGTGCCGTGCCGACGCTGTGCATGGGATTGAGCGTGCTGTAGGGGTCTTGGAAGACGCACTGGACGATCTGGGCTACGGCGCGCCGGTCCTGCGCGGAGCGCCTCGCGGGCACGACACCGAAGCCGGCGAACTCGATGGATCCATCGGTCGGGCTCGTAAGGCCGAGCAGGCAACGGGCGATGGTGGTCTTGCCCGAGCCGCTCTCGCCGACAATGCCGAGCGCCTCCCCCTGACGCAGGTCGAACGTGACTCCGTCGAGTGCCGGGTGGACACCGCCGTGGACACGGTAGGACTTGCGGAGGTCGCGCACGCTCACCACGACTTCGTCACCGACGTGGTCGGCGGCTCTCGTCGATCCGACGGACGTGGCTGTGGTCGCAGACGCGAGTTCACCGATGCGGATGCAGGCTGCGCGGTGGTGGGCTGCGACTTCGACCAGGGGCGTGGCGACGTGGGTGCACGCGTCGATGCGCTCATCGCAGCGGTCGGCGAAGGGGCAGCGATCGAGCACCGTGTGGGTGGCCGGCACGGAGCCCGGGATGCCACGCAAGGAGCTCTGGTAGTGGTCGGTCGACGGGATGGAATCGAGGAGTCCACGCGTGTAGGGATGGAGCGGGTCGCGACGCATGATGCCGGCGGGAGCCTCCTCCATGATCGATCCGGCGTACATCACGACCACGCGATGGCACAGATCGAAGGCGACGCGCAGGTCATGCGTGATGAAGACCAGGCCCATGCCGCGGTCTCGCTGGACCCGTCGCAGCAACTCGAGCACCTCGTGCTGCGTGGTGGCGTCGAGTGCGGTCGTCGGCTCGTCAGCGAGGAGGAGCGCCGGGTCGTTGGCGAGGGCGGCCGCGAGGGCGACGCGCTGCGACATCCCTCCGGAGAGCTCGAACGGGTAGCGGCGAGACACCGAGGCGTCGGTGATGCCGACCTCCTCCAGGCGACGTGTCACCTCAGCGGGGATCTCGGCGCGCGGACGTCCGGCCGCACGCAGCGTCTCGGAGATGTGACCGCCCGCGGTCATGGTCGGGTTGAGCATGGTGAAGGGGTCCTGCATGAGCAGTCCGACACGTGGCGACTCGCCAGCTCCCCTACGCCTGGATCGCCGGACCGGTGCTCCCTCGATGAGGACGCGGCCCGTCGCCGAGACTCCGGGGGGAAGCAGGTCGGCGATGGCGCGAGCGGTGAGCGACTTGCCCGATCCGCTCTCGCCGACGAGTGCGAGGGACTCGCCGCTGTCGAGCGCGAAGCTCACGCTATTGACGAGCAGGCGAGAGGCGTAGGAGATGGAGAGGTCATCGACTTCCAGCAGCGGACCGGCGCTCATCGCTCGTTGGTCCGCTTCGTGGTCACGTCGAACGCTCGGTCGCCCATGAGCCCCACGGATACCGCGAGGATGGTGATGCACAGGGCAGGCCCGATCACGGCCCAGGGATTGAGGTCGAGGATGGCGCGGTTCTCCGCGATCATCAGCCCCCAGTCAGGGGTCCCGGCACTGACTCCGATGCCGAGGAATGCCAGGCCCGACAGGGCGATGAGCGCCACCACGAATTGGAGCAGGGCATTGGCGGCGAGGGTGGGCGCGACATTGGGCAGGATGTGCTTGAAGGCGATGCGCATCTGACTGAGTCCCAGCGTGCGTGCAGCCGCGATGTAGGGCATCTCCCGCTGGGCGAGCACCGCGGCGCGCACCACGCGCACATCGGCCGGAGCGGAGAGCACGATGAGCACGACGACGGCCAGCCAGTAGCCCCCTCCGAGGATGCCGACCAGCAGGATGGCG
>VGBQ01000301.1 GCA_016870425.1 Actinomycetota bacterium
TCCGCTCGGGCCAGCGCCGTGCGGAATCTCTCCGCGGTGTCCTCCGCGCGGGCACGACGCGCGGGATCCGAGGCCGCCCAGCGTCGCTCATCGGCCTGCCGGACGGCGTCTTCGACCACTCGCAGGCGGCGCTCGATGCGCTCCTTGTCAGAGCGGGGCACGTGCCCGATGCCCTCCCAGCGCTCCTGGACGCTCCGCAGGGTGCGCTTGGCGGCGGCCACATCAAGGATGGGCAGCAGGGCTTCAGCCTCGACGACCAGCGCCTCCTTGCGCTCGAGATTGGCCCGGTGCTCGACATCGCGCTCGGCGTTCACGGCATCGCGCGAGGCAAAGAAGGCGTCCTGGGCCGCCCGAAAGCGCGTCCACAACCGGTCCTCGTCCTGACGGCTTCCCCGCGGCGCGGCCTTCCATCGATCCATGAGCGAGCGATAGGCCCTGGTCGTCTCGGCCCACTCCCGCGACGTGGACAACTTCTCGGCCTCGCGGATGAGGGACTCCTTGGCCGACAGGGCCTCCTTGCGCTCACTCTCGCGAGCGGCAAAGTGCTGCCGACGCCGGCGATCGAAGCCCGTCCGCGCGGAGCTGAAGCGCTTCCACAGGGCTTGCTCGCGCTGCCGGTCGATCCGGGGGGCAGCCTTCCAGGCATCCAGCAGCGCGGTGAAGCGCTCGCCCGTGACCTTCCACGCGGTGGACTCGGCCAGCGACTCGGCCTCGACGACGATCGCCTCGCGGGCCGCGAGAGCTTCCTCGCGCTGCCGAGCCCGTGCGGCTTCGCGATCCGCCCGCGCGGAGGCCATGAGGGCCTCGACCTCGTCGCAGGCGCGAGCGAGCTCGACGACGTCCCCGAGGAAGGCGGGCGCCGCGAGAGCCTCACGGGCGTGGGACACCGCCGTCGGAGCGGTGTCCAGTCCGCGGCCCTCCTTCAGGCGATGTGCGGCCAGGTCCACCTCGACGAGGATGTCGTCGTACTTGCGACCGAAGAAGGCCAGTCCCTCCTCGGCGGTGCCGGCCGCCCAGTTGCCCACGGCGACGTCCCCCGCGGGGGTGCTCAGCCACACGGTCCCATCGGCGTCGATACGCCCGAATCGGGACGGGTCCGTGCGGCGCATGGGTGGGGCTGACGATGGGGAAGCAGCGCGTGCGGGGCGCTTGAGTGCGGTGGGGCGGGGCGCCACGACCGCGGGCGCGGCCCCAGGGCTGGGTGCGACCTGCACCCTGGTGGTCTCGACGAGGGCGATCCCCTCCGGGGAGGACACCACCGTGGTCATGGTCTCGATCGCACGGAGCGCGGGCGCAGGGGCGATGGCGGGGACGGCTTCGCGCGCCTCGAGGATGCCGAAGGGTGCGGCGGGCGCCTGCTCCACCATCTCGATGGCGACCTCCTCCGGGACCACCGCCTCATCGCCGGACGCCGGCGTGCTGCCCTCGCTCATCGACCCTCCCTTAGCCCGCCGGCGACGTGGTCAGCGTCGCCTTCTCGATGACGACTCGCTGGGCCGGTGGCCCATCGGCGCCGCCGCCTTCGACCCCGGCCGCCGCGATGCCTGTCACGACGTCAAGGCCCTTCGCGACCGTGCCCCAGATGGTGTAGCCGGAGGGCAGGGTCGTGTCCGCATAGACGATGAAGAACTGGCTTCCGCCCGTGCCCGGACCGGCGTTGGCCATGGCCACGGTGCCGGCCGGGTAGTTCGCCTCTCCCTCGGCAGGGAGGTTCTCGTCGGGGATGGAGTAGCCAGGGCCACCCGTGCCGTTGCCGGCGGGGTCCCCGCACTGGAGCACGAAGATCCCCTCGGTCGTGAGGCGGTGGCACGCGGTGAGGTCGAAGTAGCCCTCCTCGGTGAGGAAGGCCATGGAGGCGACCGTGGCGGGGGCCTCGGCCGGGAGGGTGTCGATGACGATGTCGCCGCAATTGGTCGCGAGGGTCATGGTGTACGCCGTATCGGGCTTGACCTTGTCCTGCGGTGCCGCGGGCCAACTGAGGTCATCGGGTCGTGTCTGGGGTGCGGGCGCGCAGTTGGAGTCGGGCTGGCCGGTGCTGGTCGGCTCCGGTGATGCGGTGGGTTCCGCGGGGGCGTCGGGTGATGCGGACTCATTGGGGATGGCGGTCTCGGCGGGTGCTGCGATATCGGAGGTGTCGGAGGAGCGATTGAGCAGCGCCCAGGCGACGACGCCGCCCACCACGACGACCACGGCGACGACGGCGATGATGCGATTGCGGGTGCTGCGGCGCGCCGCTGCCTCGGCGCGGCG
>VGBQ01000302.1 GCA_016870425.1 Actinomycetota bacterium
CGAGGGGTCGCGGTGGGTGTAGCTCAGCTGGTAGAGCGCTGCGTTGTGGTCGCAGATGTCGCGGGTTCGAGTCCCGTCACTCACCCCAGGAATTCGTGAGGACTATCTAGTCGCCACGCTCGAGAGCCCGACCGGTCCGCAGGACCGTCTCGATGAGCGCCTCGATGTCTTCGTCTGTTGTCCTGAAGTTCGTGATGCACGGTCGCAGCACCGTCATCCCATCAATCACAGCACTCGTGACGTAGACGTCGCCGTCTTCCTGCATGCGCCGTGCGAGCTCGGCATTGTGCGCGTCAATTGACCCGCCGGATGGGACATGGCGAAAGGGGACAATCGACAACTGCGGATCGACCACGAGCTCGAGGTCCGCATGAGCCCGCACACGATCCGCCAACCGGCGGGCAACGGCGAGATTGGACTCCAGGGCACTGCGGAAGCCCTCGGCCCCGTGGGCACGGAAGGCCGTCCAGAGTTTGAGCGACCGGAAGGGCCTGGAGTACTCCAGCGTCCTGTCGACCGGGTTCTCGGCGGCGTCGACCATGTATGACGCATCGTGAGCGAAGGTGCGACGAAGCGCGTCGGGATCGCGCACGAGCAGAATGCCGCACGCCTTGGGGACATAGAGCCACTTGTGCGCGTCGATCGTCGCCGAATCGGCGAGCTCGATGCCTGCGAAGAGGTGCCCGGCGCTCTCGGTGGCGGCCGCGGGCAAGCCGTAGGCACCGTCGACATGGAACCACACGCCGCGCTGCCGGCAGACGGCGGCGATCTGCGCGAGCGGATCGACCGCGCCGGTGAGTGTCGTGCCCGCAGTGGCGACGACCGCGATAGGCACGCGTCCTTCCACGAGATCCGCACCGATCTGGGCGTCCAGCGCAGCGACGTCCATCCTTCGGTCCGCGTCAACCGGGATGGCCCGCACGGACTCCGAACCGATCCCCAGGAGTTCGGCCGACCGATCGATGCTCGAATGCGCCTCCGCGCTCACGTAGAGCGTGCCTCGACCGTCGAGTCCCATGCGACGGCTGCCGGGCAGCGCTCGCTCGCGCGCGACGGCAAGGGCCGTGAGGTTGGAGACCATGCCCCCGCTCGTCACCACTCCGCCGACGCGGCCGAACCCGACGAACTCCCCCACCCAGCCGATGGTCTGCTGCTCGACCATGGTCGCCGCCGCGGCAAGCGACGCGAGGTTGACGTCATGCGACGCGGACAGCGCCTCGGCGAGGACACCCACCTCCAGCCCCGATGAGCCGACGTAGCCGAAGAATCTCGGCCGCGACTGGGCGAGGCTCTCATCGAGCAGCCGCTCGGCTTCCTTGAGCGCATGGAGCGCGCCCACCCCCGTCTGCGGCAGGGACTGCGCGAGCAGGTCGAGCGACTCGGCGCTCGGCGGCGGCTGCCCCGGCCGCGCCGAGTCGAAGCCCTCCCAGGCCTCACGCACGAGAGCGAAGGCGAGCTCGAGCGCGGGAAGGCGCTCGTCGCCGAGGGACAGGGCTGAGGTGTCGCTCATGTCGGCCTACGCCGCCTGCGGGAGCTGGTGCTTGACGATCTCTCCTCCGCGCATGATGAGCGCGAGCTTGGTCCCGTCCGCTGCAAGCAGACTGATGTCAGCGACGGGGTCGCCGTCCACGACGATGAGGTCGGCGTACGCCCCCGGGCGAATGCAGCCGAGCTCGTCCTGCTTCATGAGGATCTCCGCGCTTATCGATGTCGCCTGCCGCAGAATCTCGAGCGGACTGAAGACTTGGTTGCGCGTGGTGAACTCACGGCACTGCTGCACGTACGTCGCACCCAGCAGGTCCGTGCCGAACCCGAGCTTGATCCCGGCGCGGCGCATGTGCTCCAGGCCAACAAGAGTCTGATCGAAGACGATATTGAGCTTCTCCTGGCTCACGGGAGGAAAGCCCAGTTCCGGTCCGAGCTCCTTCAAGGCGACTCCAATCGACAGTGTCGGCACCACGTAGGCGCCCTTCTCTGCCACGAAGTCGGCGGTCTCGGCGTCCATGAGGGTGCCGTGCTCGATGCAGCGGACCCCGTATTCGACGCATCGCCGGATGGCGCTCGTGGGATGGCAGTGAGCCGCCACGTAGGTGCGGCGCTCCTCGCACTCGCCCACGATGACCCGGATCTCGTCCTCGCGGTACTGGTTCATCCAGATGGGGTCAGTGGGGCTGGCCACTCCCCCGGATCCCATGATCTTGATGCAGTGCGCGCCCCGCCTGAGTTCCTCGCGGACCGCCTTGAGGC
>VGBQ01000303.1 GCA_016870425.1 Actinomycetota bacterium
GATGCGATGCCATCCGGGCACGGGCGCGAATGTCGCAGCAAGCCTGATCCCCGCGAGCTCCGTCGCAGGTGCGCCGACGCGCACGACGAGATCACGTCGCTCGGCGAGATCGGCCAGGCACTGAGTGAGGAAGATCAGGCGCTTGGCCGACAGCCGCAGGCGCTGAAGCAGAGGAACATCCCAGACGAAGGTCGCAGTGAGATCCGGATGCGCCAGGAGCGCCGGGTCATCATCGCCGAGTGACTCAGCCGTGAGCCAGACCATCTCGGGCGCGGCTCCCGTCGCATCGCTGACCGCCGCAGTCCCGGATGTCCGCGCAAGGTCGGGGTCGCGCCGCACGCGCGGATCGGCGTACGAGCGTGGCTCGGGCGGATCCTCCGGCGGCCACTTCTGGATCGGGCACGCCCGCGCGAGGGCGCAGTCCGCGCACAGGCCGGGCGCCCGCTTCTCCACCTGCCACCGCGAGAAGCCATAGGGCTTGCCGGTGAGCGCCCCCACCGTCCACTGCCAACCCACGCGATTGGCCGCGCGCGAGCCGTCGAGCAGGTGACGGAAGAACGCGTCCTCGCCATCGCGCCAGCCACCTCCGTCGCGCACTGACCACTGGCTCGCGAGCCACATCCGCGTCTGGTTGGTGAGCCATCCCGTGCGGCGCAGCTCATCCGTGGCGAAATCGACGCAGGCCATGCCCTCGGGCCAGTCGTACGGCGCCCCACGCTCCTCGACGGCATAGCGCAGGCTGCGCTGCGTCGCGTCGCCGAGGCGTGCATACAGGTGCCGCGCGTACTCCTGCCAGAGCAGCTCGTCGCGGAAGGACTCCACGTCGCGCGCGGGCCCTCCCTCCACGTGATCCCAGACGCGCGGGAGGGTGAGGAGCCCGTGCCGGATGTACGGCGACAGGCCCGAAGCACCGCGACGGTCGACCGGCCACACTTCATTGCGGCGCGCGGAGTAGCCGCGGACGTGGAAGCCGGCGAGTGCTTCGTCGGCAGCTCGCTGACCGCCCGCAATCGACGATGGCGTGACCTCTTCGCGGAGGATCTCGCCGAGGTGGCTGCGCACCCACTCCGCTTCACTCCCCCGCTCGGGCGTGGGCACCTCAGGCATGGGATGTCCGGCGGATGCGAATGGGTCCCTTGGCGGTCGACGGGTCGACCACGCGCCCACCCTGGGTGATCTCGACCATGTCTCGCGCAACGAGTCGGCGTGCCGCCTGGCGCGCGGGCTCCATGAGATCGCGCCAGCCCTCAGGATCGACCACCCGTGCAGCCTCGCTCGGGCAGATCGTGCCGGTGCGTCCGTCGAGGAGGTCAAGGATCGCCTGCTCGAGGGCGTCGTCCGTGGCGGTCAGTTTTTTGCGCCTGCAGGCATCTGAGCAGTAGCGCACCTGATCCCAGTTGCGCGCCCAGGACTTGCGCCACTCCATCGTGCGCCCGCAGCGCACGCAGGTCTTGGACTCAGGCGCCACGCCCCCATCATCGACGCGGGGCGACCGGGGCGCATCCTCAGGACGCAGGGGCGGGCTTCGCCCCTGCCGCCTGCGCCATGGGGTTGGGCGTGGGCGCAGTGACGAGGTGGAGGGTGTTGCCATCCGTGTGCTGGAAGGGCTCGGGGCGATCCGAGATCATCATGGTGGTGTCTTCGGAGTAGGTCCACGTGCCGTCGGGGTTGGCCGTCACCGTCATAGAAAACGCGATTGTCTTGAAGTGTGCGGTGAGGAAGGGGTTGGAGCTGATGCCATAGTCGGGCGCGCCCAGGGCTGCCTTGACGGTGAAGGTCGTGGCATCGGCGTCGCACTGGCCGCCCGCGAGCAGGACCTGGCCTCGCGGGATGGCCGCCGTCAGCATCACGGTATTGGTCGCTGGCTCCCAGAGCCAGTAGCCGTCCTGATCGTGGAAGGTCGCCGTCTTGTCGGGCTTGGTGATGTGCGTGTGGTAGCGCAGCCCGTAGAACAACTGCGGGCCGTTGGTCTGGGGATCAATCGGCTGCGCGTTGTAGTCCTCGACGTAGACCGAATCCTTGGCACCTGACCTATTGGGATGGACGTCAGCACCGGCCGTGCCCTGCCACACACCCGCCAGGGCACGCAGGGGCCCGAGATTGGCGAGGGTGTCCGGACTGATGTCGGCCGGCTTGGTGTAGATGGACGGCGGCGTATTCGGCATGGCCCAAGGCTAGGCGACGTCGACGTCAGCGGGCGGCGGTGCCCTCGACGTAGTCGTCGTCGCCTGAGTCGATCCAGCT
>VGBQ01000304.1 GCA_016870425.1 Actinomycetota bacterium
TGATACGTGGTGGCAGACCGAGACCGGCGCGATCATGATCAGCCCCCTGCCGGGTGTCACCGCCACGAAGCCCGGCTCCGCGATGCGCCCGCTCCCCGGCATCGGCGCAGCCGTCGTCGACGACCACGGGACGCCAGTCGAGCCTGGCCACGGCGGCTACCTCGTGCTTACCGAGCCATGGCCGTCGATGCTTCGCGGCATCTGGGGAGACGACCAGAGGTACGTCGACACTTACTGGTCGCGGTGGCCGCAGTACTACTTCGCCGGGGACGGGGCGAAGATCGACTTCGATGGGGCGCTGTGGCTCCTGGGCCGCGTGGACGACGTCATGAACGTCTCGGGTCATCGCATCTCGACCACGGAGGTCGAGTCAGCGCTCGTGTCACACCCGACCGTGGCGGAGGCAGCGGTGGTGGGCGCTGCCGACGATGTCACCGGCCAGGGGATCGTCGCCTTCGTAATCCTGCGGGGCGGCGTAGAGGAGGGAGCGGACGGCAGCGAATACATCACGACCTTGCGCAACCATGTGGCCCACGAGATCGGCCCCATCGCAAAGCCACGCCAGATCATGATCGTGTCGGAACTTCCCAAGACGCGCTCGGGCAAGATCATGCGGCGACTGCTCCGTGACGTGGCAGAGAACAGGTCGCTGGGAGACGTCACGACGCTTGCCGACCCTCACGTCATGCACCTGATATCCACGGGCCTGCAGACCAGCAGTGGCGAGGACTAGCCGGTCATTCGCCGAGTGCTGACTTGCGGCAATCATCTGCGGCGTGTCGCGCTCCGCAAGTCAGCACTCGGCGAAGCGAGCCCGGGCGGCGGGGGATCCTGAGCGAAGGTAGATTGAGCAGTGGTGAGCCGGGAAGCCTGGTCGGCGCTGTAGTAACCGACCCTGGAGGCCGCCATGTCGCACCCTGCCGCGGGCATGCCTGACGGCATGACCCACCAGATCTTCGACCGGCCGCCCCTCGCCGAGCGGATCTGGCTTCTGCGCGCACTGCGCGGGGAGACCATCGGCGGAGTCCTGCTGCTCGTCGCAGCGGTCATCGCCATTGCCTGGGCGAACTCGCCCTGGGGTGACGCCTATTTCGAACTCGGCGCCATCACCGTCGGCCCCGAGGCCCTCGGGCTCAACCTGAGCCTTGCCACCTGGGCCGCCGACGGTCTCCTCGCGGTGTTCTTCTTCGTCGCCGGACTGGAGCTCAAACACGAGCTCACGCACGGGACGCTGTCGAAGCCTGCCCAGGCCGCCGTGCCGATCGCCGCGGCGCTCGGGGGCATGGCCGTGCCGGCGATCATCTTCGTCGCCATAGTGGCGACCTCGGGTGAGGGAGGCGGTCTCCGCGGCTGGGCGGTGCCCATGGCCACGGACATTGCCTTCGCTCTCGCGGTGCTGGCCGTGGTCGGGCGCATGCTGCCCGTCGCCCTGCGTGCCTTCCTCCTCACCCTCGCCGTCGTCGACGACCTGGGGGCCATCACCATCATCGCGATCTTCTACTCCAAGGGCTTCTCGATCGCCTACTTCCTGCTGGCCGTCGCCCTCCTCGCGGTCTACTGGCTCCTCCAGCGCCGACGCGTGCGCAGCCCCCTGATCTACGTGCCGCTCGCTCTCGTCATCTGGTGGGCCACTCACGAGAGCGGCATCCACGCCACCGTCGCTGGGGTGGCCATGGCACTGCTCACGCGTGCGAGCACCGACCCGGGTGAGACAGAGTCACCGGTGGACCGTCTGCAGCGCATGCTGCTCCCGCTCAGTGCGGGCCTGTGCGTCCCACTCTTCGCCTTCTTCGCCGCGGGCGTCGACCTGCGCAGCACCGGACTCATCGATGCACTCAGCACTCCCGTGGCGATCGGCATCATGGCCGGGCTCATCCTCGGCAAGCCGATCGGAGTGATCGGCACGGCGTGGTTGATGGCAAGGTTCACCCGAGCACGCCTCAATCCCGCTATCGGATGGCAGGACGTGCTCGCCGTCGGAGTCCTCGCCGGCATCGGATTCACCGTCGCGCTGCTCATCACCGAATTGGCGTACTCCTCGTCCATCGCCATGCTCGACAGCGCCAAGGTGGCGGTCTTCTCCGCCTCCGTGATCTCCGCCCTCCTCGCCTCCGTCCTGCTGCTGGCCCGCAACCGTCACTACCGCCGCGAGGCCGCTATCGAGGAGGCAGATGTGGACGGCGACGGGATCCCCGACGTCTATCAGAGGGCGCCCGAAGGGGAAGCCGACGTGCCGCCCCCGG
>VGBQ01000305.1 GCA_016870425.1 Actinomycetota bacterium
TGGCCTATGCGGTATGCACCGTGTTTGCGGTACCCGCGATGCTGACAGGCGTCGTGATGGGCGAACCGCTGCGCCGATCAGCGGTGGCTCCTGCAACAGGTGCCGTCGAGGCGCTGAGGGGATTTGTGAGTCCGCTCGCGGAATTCCTGCGGCGTCGTGGTGCGCTGGTGGTGCTGGCTTTCGTGCTGATTCACAAGGTGGGCGATACGCTCGCCAACCTCACGCTGCGACTCCTGTTCGCCGACCTCGGCTTCAGCAACGACGAAGTGGCGTTCTACGACGTGGGCATCGGGTTTGTTGCACTGCTCGCGGGTGTGTTCAGCGGTGGGGTGGTGTATGCGGCGCTGGGGATGACCCGTGCCGTCTTCATCAGTCTGGTGCTGATGGCGGCGTCGAACCTGAGCTTCGCCGCCCTGGCGGCGGCGGGGCATTCGACACTCGGCATGGCGGCGGCGATCGGCTTTGAGAATTTCTCCAGCGGCCTGGGCGGTGTAGCAGTGGTGGCCTACCTGTCGGCCCTCTGTCACCTGCGGTTCACGGCCACGCAGTATGCCCTGCTATCGGCTCTGGCCAGCATCGCCGGTCGCGTCCTGACGGGGACAACAGCGGGCGGGCTCATCGATGCGATGGGCTACGTGCAGTTCTACGTGCTCACCACGCTGGTGGCCGTACCTGGCGTCGCGCTATATGGCTGGATGGTGCAGACCGGCCTGGCGACCGTCACGAGTGCCGACGCCGGGCGCGAGGGTCTCGTGCCGGGGGGCGACGACTAGGCGGCGCGGGTAGCCGCACCGGCAATGGCGAGAAACGCGTCGAGGTCAAGGCTGGCACCGCCCACCAGGGCGCCATCAATGTCCGGGTGGTCGAGCAGCGTGCGCGCGTTGTCGGGCTTGACACTCCCGCCGTAGAGGATGCGGCACGCCGCCGAGGCCTCGACACCGAACCACTGCGTTAGCCGCTGCCTGATGTGCGCGTGCGCCTCCTGAGCCTGCGCAGGCGAGGCCGTGCGGCCTGTACCGATGGCCCAGACAGGTTCGTAGGCGATGACGAGCCCGGCCAGTTCGGTGCCCGTCACTCCGTCGATTCCCCGCTGGACCTGGCGGTCGAGAACGACGAGCGTCTCAGCGGCATCGCGCTCCGCCAGCGTCTCTCCGATGCAGACGATGGGGGTGAGCCGCGCGGTGAGTGCGGCGCGCACCTTGCGCGCGATGGTCTCGTCGGTCTCGCCGAACAGTTGTCGCCGCTCCGAGTGCCCGACGATGACCCAGGTGGCCCCGGTGTCGCAGATCATGGGTGCCGACATCTCTCCCGTGAACGCGCCCTCGCGTTCCCAGTGAACGTTCTGCGCGGCCACGCCGATGCGGTGGCCCTCGACGGCGGCCGCGACGGCTGCCAGTGCCGGAGCGGTGGGGGCAATGAGCAGGTCAACGCTGGGGAGGGCGCCGGCACGCGCGGCGAGGGCCGTCGCAAAGGCAACGGATTCCCGCAGCGTCTTGTGCATTTTCCAGTTGCCGGCGATCAGAGGGGTGCGCATCGGCAGGTCCCGAGAGTCAGGGGCGATTGGGCAGAATGGAAACCCCGGGCAGCGTCTGGCCTCCGAGGAATTCGAGTGCGGCACCACCGCCGGTGGAGATGTGGGTGATGCGGTCGGCGACCCCGGCCGCCTTTACCGCGGCCACCGAGTCGCCGCCCCCGACGATTGTCGTGCCGTGGACGTGGGCACAGGCCCGGGCGACGGCCATCGTGCCTGCGGCGAACGGCGTGATTTCGAAGACGCCCATCGGGCCGTTCCAGAGCACGGTCTGCGCGTCGGCGAGCATGTCGGCAAACACGTGGGCCGAGGCCGGGCCGATGTCGAGTCCCATGCGGTCGCCGATACCGGCATCGGCGACGGTCAGCACGGCTGTCGTGGCGTCTGCGCTGATGCGGTCCGCGACGACGTGATCGACGGGTAGCTGCAGCTGCACGCCTCGGGCCTGGGCCAGGCTGATAATGCGGCGCGCCTCGTCGATCTTGTCGTCTTCGACCAGTGACCGGCCGACCGGCATGCCGAGGGCCTTGAAGAACGTGTAGGCCATGGCACCGCCGATGATCAGCCGGTCGACGCGTCCGAGCATGCTCTCGATGATTTCGATTTTGTCCGAGACCTTGGCGCCGCCGATCACGGCCACAAACGGCTGCGCCGGCGCATCCATCACCAGGCTGAGATAGGTGAGCTCCTTCTCCATCA
>VGBQ01000306.1 GCA_016870425.1 Actinomycetota bacterium
GACAAGACGACCGGGTCGTTCACGATCGGCCTGCTGATCACGGCGCTGACCGCCACGCTCTCGGCCTGCCTGATCGCCTCGCTGCCGTTCGCGAATTCCCTGCGGCCTGACGGTGCCGGGGACGGCGCTGCCGACGGCTGAACGTGCCGCCACGGGCCACGGGCGTCACCGGCGCACCGCGCCTGCGGGCGAGCGTGCCGCCACGGGCCACGGGCCTCAGCGGCGAACCGCACCGTCGGGGGTGCGGGCGGTCGAGCCGGTGAGCTGGAAGTCGAATCGTGAACCGCTTCGGGCGACGCTCGCCGTCAGCGTCGTCCGCCGGTTGTAGCAGTCGGGCACGCGCTCGGGCCGTGGCGGCCGCGGTGGCTCGGCATCGGGATTCCCCTTGTCGAGCGTGCTGATCGTCACCTCGTGGTCACCGACTCTCGCCCCGGCGAGCGCGCGGCTGTAGCGCAGCTCGTAACGCCCGGCGGTGTCGGTGATGGCGCGAGACGGCGGTCCCCCGCTCGTCGGCTGGAACGTCACGTGGGCTCCGGCGAGCGGCACGCCGTCGAGCGTGATCACGCCGTCGACACGGCCGACGTCGCTCCGGCCACCGCAGCCGATCGCCACCAGGCAGCAGGCGGCCACCAGCGCGAGACGGTGCGGCGGAGTCTGGAGGACGGCGAACGGAGTCTTCATTGGGGGGCTCGCGGGGATGAAGTGCGACGATCGTCAAACGGTGGTGGCTGGCGTGCCAGGGCGACGTAGGGCGTGGGCTCACGGGATGTCGACCGACAGGCCGTCGTCGCGGGAGAGGAGACGCTGGTAGATGCCGTTGCGCGCGTCGGTGTGGTTCTGCGCGGTGATGCCGGTGACGTGGCGGTGCTCGATGTCGTCGGTGACGAAGTGCACCGATCCCGCGGCCGACGCGAACAGCGCCCCGCCGGGATGGAGGCTCGAGAATCCCTGGCCGCAGCCGAGCGGGTCGTTGTCCCAGGGGAGGGCCGACTCGTTGAGCTTGGCCCGGGCGTGGCCGACCGCGGTCCAGATGCCGCGCGATCCGGTGCCCTGCGGGTTGCGGATGCCGGCCCACGCGCCGCTACGGCAGTTGCGCGTGTCGCGCTCGCCGAACAGGAGCGTCTTGCTCGTGCCGTCGCTGATCTGGGCGAGGCGGACCCGGCTGTTTCCGTACAGCAGTCCGCTGTTGGCCCGGTCGGCGTCGGTGACGACGTAGTGTCCGGCGACGCCGATGTAATTGCTCACCCCCGGGGTGTAGGGGCGCGCGGCATGGCCGATACCGCCGTTGAACCGCCGGTCATTGTGGATCACGCCCCCCTCGGCGCCGACGTCGGAC
The DNA here is from genome assembly GCA_016870425.1 of Actinomycetota bacterium. GTDB lineage: Bacteria > Actinomycetota > Actinomycetes > S36-B12 > S36-B12 > Mxb001. The sequence continues at coordinate 1,337 of VGBQ01000306.1, forward strand.
GGGCAGCGGAACGTTCCGAGCACCGTCTGCACGCCGGTCGTGACCGGCTGCCACCGTGCCGACAGCAGGTTGGCGGCGAGGTTGCCCCGGGAGATCCCGAGCTGAGCGTGGAGTGGCGCCTGCTCGATCGACGGCAGGAGGAGCGCTCCCCAGGCCCACGACTCGGCGTTGGTCCGCGTGTCGGTGTACACCCATCCGCTCGGCAGCGAGCGCTGCGCCGACTCGTGATTGAGGACACCCAGCGCGAGTTGCTTGAGGTTGTTGCCGCACTGGCTGCGCCGGGCCGCTTCGCGGGCCGCCTGGACCGCCGGGAGGAGCATGCCGACGAGCGTGCCGATGATCGCGATCACGACGAGCAGTTCGACCAGCGTGAAGGCGTGCCGCGACGACTGCGGCTGGGGCCGGTGGGTCCGGGGCATCGAGCGGATCTCCGGGAAGGGGTGATTGGCGACCCCGTACCAGAGCAACCGCCGTGCCAGATCACGCCGGCGTCGGCACGGCTCGCCAGAGCTCCCGGTCCTCCGGCCGTCGATCGGCATCCCCGGCCCGGTTCACGTGACCGGAAAAACCTGCCACTCGGCCCGTGGCCAGTCACGGAGCCTTCCCGTGACCGGTCACGGGACCACCTGAGATGTCACGGAGCGACAGGTTCCGCGAACCGCGCGTTGCCGCGACGGGCGCTCGAGATTGCCGACTGCCGCTCAGCCGAGCCCGTCGAGCCCGCAGGCAACCCCCGACATCACCGCCGCGATCCGCACCGCGTCGTGACAGGCTTCTTCGCTCGCGCCGAGGTGGACGAGACTCGCCTCGTGGCTCTGGATGCAGGCCTCGCA
>VGBQ01000307.1 GCA_016870425.1 Actinomycetota bacterium
GGCGTCATCATCCTCACCGGCCAGGGCGACTGGGCCTTCTGCAGCGGCGGCGACCAGATGATCCGCGGCGACGACGGCTACATCGGTGATGACGACATCGCCAAGAAGGGCATCGGCCGGCTCAACGTCCTGGACCTGCAGATCCAGATCCGGCGCACCCCCAAGCCCGTCATCGCGATGATCGCCGGCTACGCCATCGGCGGGGGCCACGTGCTCCACGTCGTGTGCGATCTGTCGATCGCCGCGTCCAACGCGCGCTTCGGCCAGACCGGTCCCAAGGTGGGCTCCTTCGATGGAGGCTACGGCTCCGGGCTGCTCGCCCGCACGATCGGCATGAAGCGCTCGCGCGAGGTGTGGATGCTGTGCCGACAGTACGGCGCCGAGCAGGCCTTCGACTGGGGGCTGGTCAACTCCGTCGTTCCGCTCGCCGATCTCGAGCGCGAGACCGTGGACTGGGCTCAGCAGATGCTCGCCCTCTCCCCGCTGGCGCTGCGCATGCTCAAGGCCTCGCACAATGCCGCGGACGATGGTCTCGCCGGAGTGCAGCAGCTGGCCGGCGACGCGACGCTGCTGTTCTACATGACCGAGGAGGCGCAGGAGGGGCGCGATGCCTATGCGCAGCGCCGCTCGCCCGACTTCACGAAGTTCCCGCGCCGCCCTTGATCGACGTGGACGTCAGCCTCTCCGACATCCTGCATGATGCAGTGCCCTACGCCCTGCCGCTCACGCGGCGCTTCCGGGGCATCACCGTGCGCGAGGGCTTGCTCATCCGCGGCCCGAGTGGCTGGGGTGACTTCGCTCCCTTCGATGACTATGCGCCGCGCGGTTGCGCGCTCTGGCTTGCGTCGGCGGTGGAGGCGGCCTTTGGCACGTGGCCGGAGCCGCGCCGAGAGATCGTTCCGGTCAATGCCATCGTGCCGGCCGTCTCGGCGCAGGATGCCGCGGCGCTCGCGCGCCAGGCCGTGCTCGAGCACGGCTGCACCACCATCAAGGTGAAGGTCGCGGCGATGGGCGAGGTGCTCGCTGACGACGAGGCGCGCGTCGCGGCAGTGCGTGATGCGGCGGACAGCGCATTGGCGTCGTCGGGGTCGGGCACCGCGAGCATCCGGCTCGATGCCAACGGCGGATGGTCGGCCGATGATGCTGCGCGTGCGCTAGGCCGTCTCGGTGCCTACGGGATCGAGTACGTCGAGCAGCCGTGCGCGACCGTCGACGAGACCCTGGTCCTGCGGCGGGCCCTCGATATCCCGGTAGCCCTCGACGAGTCCGTGCGTTTCGGTGATCCGCGCGCCTTCGAGGCCGCGGACATCGTCATCCTCAAGGCCGCCCCGCTGGGCGGGGTCAATGCTGCACTGGCGCTCGCGCGACAGTGGGGTGGTCCGGTCGTGGTGAGTGGATCCCTCGACTCGGCCGTGGGACTCGCGAGCGGTCTCGCGCTCGCGGCAGCGCTTACTGGCGATCCTCCGGCCTGCGGTCTCGGCACGGGCGCACTCTTCGCTCGAGACGTGATCGCTCCGCCGCTGGTGCCCTTCGACGGCCACATGCCCGTGGAGCGGATTGCCCCCGACCTCGATGCACTCATGGCGGCGCGCGATCTCATCGGCGATCAGCGCGCGCGCTGGTGGCGCCAGCGCCTCGCCGATGCGTGGGAGGCCGGCGGTGCTGGGCTCGTCGACGGCTTGGATGCGTGAGAGGCTGACGGCCGTGGACAGCCCGGCGATCGCGCGAGCCGTCGTCGAGGAGCTGCTCGCCTCCGGCGTACACGATGTCGTCGTATGCCCGGGTTCCCGATCCGCGCCCCTCGCGCTGACACTGGCCGATGCTGAGCGCCGCGGCCTCGTGCGGCTGCACGTGCGTGTCGACGAGCGATCAGGCGCCTACCTTGCCCTCGGCATCGCTCGCGTGTCCGGTCGTCCTGTCGCCGTGGTGACGACATCCGGCACCGCAGCGGTCAACCTCCACCCGGCGATGGTCGAAGCCGCGTATTCGGGCATCCCGCTCGTCGCCGTCACGGCCGACCGTCCGGGCGCCGTGCGCGCCGCGGGCGCCAACCAAACGATCGACCAGCGCGATCTCTACGGCGTCGACGCCATCACCTGGATCGATGTGGAGGGCCTCGGTGAGTCCGCCCTGCACAGTGCCGTGTCGA
>VGBQ01000308.1 GCA_016870425.1 Actinomycetota bacterium
GGCGTGCTCGACCGAGCCGGGCTACCTCTCGGCGGGCAACACCGACACCGGGCTGCGCGACCACCTGCTGGCCGCCGGCTGGTCAGTCTTCACGGCGCCCGCGAGCGATGACTGGGGGCCCGTGCGCGAGCCCGCGCCGGATTCATTCGGCCCCTTCACGGATTCCCCCGTCGTCCTGCCCGACACGATGACCATGCTCTCCACGGGCGACATCGACAATGCGGGCGAGAAGCTGCATCGGTTCGTCACTTACCTCGCGAGCGACTACGGCGTGAGAGAGGTCGACTTCATCGGGCATTCCAACGGCGGTCTCTACGCCCGGTCGGCCATCAGGCTCGCGACGCTGACCGGGGCGGCGTACCGCACCAGATCGCTCATCACGCTCGGTACGCCGCACTGCGGATCGGTGCCCGGGCGCATGACCCTGGGCGAACTCACCGCACACGACGCGATGGGTGACGCATTCACTGAGAAGCTCTTCGAGCTGTGGCCGAGGTACGCCGTCACCGCGGACAAGGGCCTCAACGTCCAGGACACGGAGCACTACCTCGGGGGCCCCGGTGGGTGGAACGCCGCGCAGGGCAGCGTGCTCGACGGCATCCCCGTGACCTTGATGGCCGGTACCTACTTCACCGCCGAGGGCGGCAATCCCACGATGTGGCCCTATGACGGACTGGTGTCCGAGCACAGTGCATGGGCGCTCGACCTCCCGGAGTCGACCATGCCCATCCGCGCCACGTGGTCAGCGCCGCTCACCCACAGCATCTTCGTATCGAATGCCATCGGCACCGACTGGCAGACCGCTCTCACGTGGAACACGGCCGCACTCGAGCGCGTGCAGCAGGCGCTCGACGCGGCCTAACTCAGCCGCAGCGTGTCCGTCGGTGGTGGTGTTGCTGTCGGGCCAGGTGCGGAGCGTCTCGGGCGTGCTCCTCGAGGAGCGAGGGACTACGATAGGGCGACGTCCATCGAAGGAGCCGATATGCCATCCCCCCGCCGTGCTTTCGCAGCACTCGCCGCTGCCGCCCTGGTCACCACGATCGCCGTGCTTCCCGCGCCCGCATCGGCCGCCGGCGTCACGCACATGCGCGACTTCGTGGGCACCTGGGTCAGTCCGGGTGCCGATCTCACCAGGGTGAAGATCACGAAGGACGGCGGCCGCACGACGGTCCAGCTCTGGGGCAACTGCGGTGGTGAGCGCTGCTCCATCGGCGAGTTCGAGGCGCAGCGGCTCGCCACGACCCCTAGCGACGGCTCCCGCGGCGTCGTGGCTCTGCGGGGACAGCGCGAGATGTGGTGGGCGACGGTCGACTACCTCATCACCCTGCGAAACGGCGATCTCGTCTTGCAGCAGGTGTACGACTACCACGATCGCTCCGGGCGCAAGGACTCCTACGAGGAGTACGTGCTGCTGAGGAAGTAGGTACGCCGTACCTCACTCCACGCGCACGCAGGCCGCCCGATGGCCGCCCCCCACGCCGAGGATCGGCAGCGACACGCTCGTGCACTCGGGCAGCACCACCGGACAGCGCGGATGGAAGCGGCAGCCCGACGGAATCCGCGCCGGATCCGGCGGCTCGCCCGTCAGCACGATCTGCTCCGTGTGCCCCACATCGGGCACCACCGACAGCAGTGCCTGCGTGTAGGGATGCTGCGGGGACTGCAGCACCTCGGCAGTCGGTCCGATCTCGACGATGCGACCGAGATACATCACCGCCACGCGGTCGGCGATGTTCCACGCGAGACCGAGGTCGTGCGTGACGACGAGCACGGTCAGGCCCAGCTCGTCGCGCAGCCGCAGGAGCAGGCCGAGGATCTCACCGCGCACCGACGCGTCCAGGCTCGACACCGGCTCGTCCGCGATGAGCACGCGCGGTTCGAGCACCAGTGCGCCCGCGATCACCACGCGCTGGCGCTGCCCGCCGGACAACTCATGGGGATAGCGCAGGAAGAAGCGCTCCGGGGGCCGCAGGCCCGCGCGCGACAGCGCATCGGCGACCAGTGCCTGCTCGTCACCGGGCACGCGATGGATCCGTAGGCCCTCCGCGACCGCGTCATAGACGGTGTGCCGGGGATTCAGGGCACCCAGTGGGTCCTGCAGCACCAGTTGCACCTGGCGCCG
>VGBQ01000309.1 GCA_016870425.1 Actinomycetota bacterium
AGCGGCACGATCTGGGCACCCGGGTTGAGGACATAGGCGGTGGCATAGGCGGCAAAGGAGTTGACGAAGAGCAGGAGCAGTCCGCCAAGGAACGACGGCACAAGGAGTGGGAGCGCGACGGAGCGCCAGTAGCGGCCCGGGCTCGCACCCATGATGGAAGCTGCCTCCGCCCAGGTGTTCTTCAAGCCGCCGACGGCCGGCATCATCACGAGGAACATCAGCGGGATCTGGAAGTAGAGATAGACCAGGACCAGTCCCCAGAACTCCGAGAGGCTGAAACCGGAGTCGGGCAGGTCGAATCCGGCCAGGCCGAGGACCTTGGTGATGACCCCCTGGGTGCCGATCGCTGCAATGAAGGCGAACGCCAGCGGAATGCCGCCGAGCTGTGCGGCAACCGCCGACCACGAGTCGACCGTCGAGCGCAGCCACTTGGGGCGCTGGAGGCTGCGCAGGCTCAGGGCGAGGAGCAGGCCGAGAAGCCCCCCGAGAATCGCGCTCGTCGCTGCGAGCGCCAGGGAATTGATGAATGCCGTTCGATAGGAGCCCTCGATAGCTCGCTGCATGGCACTGAATCCGAAGGAGCCACCGGGTGTGAAGGCCTTGATGGCCAGGCCGATGACGGGAAGAAAGAGGAAGAGGCCGACGAAGGCGAGGAACGGCACCGCCACGATAACCGTGGCGGTGTCGAACCTCCTCCTCACGTCGGCCTCTCCCCTTCGATCTGACAGAACCGGATCAGGTGCCCTCAGGCAGCCGATCGCGCTGACCCTACTGGTCGGCGACCATCGGCCCCCAGTTCTCGGTGATGAGCGCCTTGGCCTTGTCGGTCTGCTCCTGGGTCGGGAAGGAGATCGCGGCGATGGTCTCCGCCGGCGGGAGATTGGCCGCGATCTCGTCGGAGATCAGGCCCTTCTCCAGCAGGGCGGCGTACCTGGCCGGGATAGCCCCGCCCTCGAGATAGCCGAGTGCACCTTCGTCGCTCACCAGGTGGTTGAGCCACAGGCGAGCGGCACAGGGATGCGGCGCCTCGGTGACGACGGACTGCGCGTAGTAGCCGCCGTAGACGCCGTCCGACGGCACGATCACCTGGAAGTCGAAGCCGGCTTCCTCGAGTGCCGGGCGCAGGCCGGGGAAGTTGTACGTCCAGTCGAGCGCGATGGGCACCTCGCCGGAGAGCACAGCCGCCTCGGTGACGTCGATCGTCTGGAGATTGCCCAGCTTCTTGAGCTCAGCGAAGTACTCGATCCCGGGCATGATGTCGTCGTAGGACCCGCCATTGGCGAGCGCCGCGGCGACGACGGCTGCGAAGGCAGCGCCGGCCTCACGCGGATCGCCATTGATCGTGACCTGGCCCTTGTACTCCGGCTTCTTCAGATCGGCCCAGGTCTTGGGGACATTGGGCTGGATGGTGGCGTTGGTCGCGATGGCGAGCACGCCGTAGTAGGAGCCGACCCAGGTGCCGTCCTCGCCCTTGAGCGATGCGGGGATCTCATCCCACACGACTGGCTTGTAGGCCTCGAGGTAGCCAGCATCCTTCGCCTGCTGCACGAACGACGGGCCGATGTCGAGGACCTCGGGCATGTCGGGCTGGCCACGCAGTGTCTCGACCGCGGTGAGCTCATCGGCCGACGATGCGTCCGGGTTCATCACTGGCGCCTCGATGCCGTACTTCTCAACGAAGGAGTCGATGATGCCCCGGTAGTTGGCCCATGTGTCCGGCAGAGCGATGAGGTTGACCTTGCCCTCTTCCTTGGCCTTGGCCGCGATCTCATCAATCGTGGTGCCGCACTGGTCACCGGCACCAGCGTCAGGAGACGCTGCCGCGGAAGTCGCCGCCGCCGAGGACTCGGGGGCCGCGGAACTCGATCCGGAGTCCGAGGACCCGGACGAGCAGGCGGCCAGAAGCATGGCTCCGGCCGCGATGGCGGGAACCGCCACGTGCATGAACGAGCGTCGCATGGTGTCCTTCCTCCGACGGGCAGCCCCGTCCTAGTTCGGCGTGAGTACGTGCCTCGCGATCGTAGCCCCCGAGGGTTCCACACAGGTGAACGCAGACTAAACGGCT
>VGBQ01000310.1 GCA_016870425.1 Actinomycetota bacterium
CGCGGCGACGCGATGCGTCTCTGGCGGGAGCTGATGCCCCCTCCCTCTGGCGCCGCCGCGGCGACGGAGTCTGCGGTAGCAAAGTGGGGATGCCTCAGAGCCGGGAGTAGATCCCGGAGTGAAGGAGGTCATCCCCGTGAAGAAGAATACGTATCGTTCGATCGAAGTCCAGAAGGTGACTGCCGCCCAGATCATGGCGCAGGTGGTCGGCGCCGTGGTCGTGTTCGCGCTCGACGTCGCCAAGAAGCGCGTGCTCCTGGCGATCACCGAGGCCGACGGCGCCCTCGCCAGGCTCGTCCACTTCCAGATGCCGGCTCAGCTCGGCGTCGTCTTCGCCCTCGCCAGGGAACTCACCGACGCCGGCAAGGAGGTCCAGTTCGTTCTCGAGCCCACTGGCACCTACGGCGCGCCCATCGCGGAGGGGGCGCACCGGCACGGGCACGCGGTTTTCATGCTCAGCCCCAAACACACCCACGACGCGGCGTCGCTCTTCGACAATACCCCCAGCAAGCACGACCCCAAGGACGCGTGCGTCATCGCACGGCTCCACGCCCAGCGGCTCGCTCGACCCTGGGAGCCGATGCCCGAGGAGCGGCGCGAGCTGCGGGCGATGATCGCCGAGCGCGAGCTGTTCGCCGCTCCCCTGGGCGAACACCTGGGACGGGCCGAAGCGATGCTCGCCAACTGGTGGCCCGAGCTGCTCCAGGTGACGGACATCCATCGCCTCGCCAGCGTCCAGCGCTGGCTGGTGCAGTACCCCGATCCCGCGAGCGTTCGGGCCCATTCGGAAGTCGCGGCGAAGGCGCTGCGCGACGCCAGCCGGGGTCGCCTCGCCGCCGACACGATCGATGAGATCGTGAAGAGCGCGCAGGGGTCGCAGGGGGCTGTGATGTCCGAGGGCGAGCGCCGACTGGTGCGCGTCACCTTCGAGGAGATCAGGCGCCTGAGCGCGCACTGCGACGAGGTCGACGCGCGCATCGAGGCCGCGATCGAGCGCAAGCGGGAGTACGCGACGACGCGGAAGATGGTCGGCGCGGTGACGACGGCGGTGATCGTGGCGAAGCTCGGCGAGGTGACCCGCTACGCCTCGGCGCACGCCCTCGAGAAGGCCATCGGGCTCAACCTCAAGGAGCACAGCAGCGGGGTGCGGCAGAACATGGAGGTGCACATCACCAAGCGGGGCCCCGGGATGGTGCGCAAGTACCTGTACATGACGGCGATGCGCCTGGTGGCGACCGACGCGGTGGTGCGCGCCTGGTATCAACGCCGTGCGAGCTTCCGCGCGGGAAACAAGTCGAGCGCGCTGGTGGCGGTGATGCGGAAGCTGGCGCGGGCGCTGTGGCACGTGGCGAAGGGCGAGGCCTTCGATGCGAAGAAGCTGTTCGACGAGCGTCGCCTGGACGTGGTGCCCATCGCACCCCGGCGCCGCCACCAGGGCGCGGCCGAGATGACCGCGTCGTCGTCGGAGGGAGGTGTCTCGGTGACGGCGTAAGCAGAGGTTGAGATCGCGAGGGCGCTTGCGGCCCGCGCGGTGACAGGGCGTTCGACGGGCGACCTCCTTCCCTCCCATTGCGGCGTCATCGACGACCACGCGACGGAGTCCTGAGGCGCCCCGAGAGCACCGGCAGGAGAAGAAGCGCGACGACGCAGACCCAGTGCGGTCCCACGACCGACACGCCACACAACAGGTCCCGCAGTCCCTCCCGGCCGCTCTCCGAACGTCACGTCATCGCGTCCCGTCTCCGCGTAGGAGTCCGTCGTTGATCGCCCTCGCGGTCGGTCGACAAGAGCGAACTCCTGCGCCCAGGAGAGGCCCTCACCGACGGAAAATCGACGCATCCCCAACCCCGCGACTTGACTACAACAGGGAGGGCCAACGCGCGAGGCTCGGCGAGCGGGGGAGGGAGGACCCACGAGCGCGGCGTGACGCTGGAAACGCCTTCGTTGGCAGCCCCGTCGGCGTGCCCCACGCATCCCTGCTTATCCCGATCGCCGCGCACCACTGCGCGGCACTCGGGCGGGGGCACACCCCGTGGGCAAGAAGAAGAGAGACAAAC
>VGBQ01000311.1 GCA_016870425.1 Actinomycetota bacterium
CAACTCGTGGAGGCAGGTGTCGATCTCGATTTCCCCGTGGTTCATCGTGCACTGGCCGGTCTGGACGCCATTGCCCAGGCTGCGGGGCGCTGCAACCGGGAAGGACGGCTCGGCCCGCTCGGCGGCAAGATGCATGTGTTCGTGCGACCGATACCGAAGCCGCTGGTGGCGCTGCTACGTGCCGAGCAGGCCACCCGCAGCGTGCTGGGAGCCGAGCGCCCGGCTACTCTGGTGCCGACAATGTTCCAGGCGTACTTCCGAGACTGGTACGGACAATCCGATCTCGACGAGCGGCGGGTGCTGGAGTTGCTTCGCCCCGACCCTTGCTTCGAGCTCAAGTTGCGCAGCGCTGCCGAGGCCTATCGGCTCATCGAAGACGATGATCAGCGAGCCGTGGTCGTGCCTTACGCGCCTGACGGCACGCCCGATGACCGGGTGATTCGGGCGACGGCGGCCTTGCGCAGCGGGCAGGCCGAACGCTGGCACCTTCGGGTGCTGCAGCGGTTCGTGGTGCAGGCTCGGGAGCGCGTGCTGCGCGAAGGCCTCGCCAGGGGCGACTTTTCCGAGCCTCTTCCGGGCTGGTGCGTGCTCGAAGACGCCACCCGTTACAGCGCCCGTTTCGGTCTGCTGGCTGAGGGGGCGGTACTGGACAGCGCCACGCTGGTTCAGTAAGTTGGCGCCAAACTCGAAAGGAACGCCGCAGATGCATCACCACCGTTTCGTGCTCGACGTCCGCGGCGACTGGGCCTGCTTCACGCGGCCCGAGATGAAGGTCGAACGGGTCAGTTACGACGTCATCACGCCCTCGGCGGCGCGTGCCGTGTTCGAGGCCATCTTCTTCAAGCCGGCAATCCGCTGGCACATGCGGCGTATCGAGGTCTTGGCGCCGGTGCGCTGGACGAACCTGCGGCGCAACGAGGTCGCTTCGGTCGTCTCCACGCGTAATGTGCAGCAGGCCATGCGGCAAGGCATGGGCCAGCTTGCGCTGTACGCCGACGAAGACCGCCAGCAGCGTGCTGCCCTGCTGCTGCGCGAGGTTGCCTACCGGCTGCATGCCGACTTGACGGTACGCCCCAGCCGGGCCGACCCCGAGCCACCCGGCAAGTTCTTCGCGATGTTCGAGCGCCGCGCACGCAAGGGCCAGTGCGTGAACCAGCCGTACCTCGGCTGCCGTGAGTTCGCGGCGCGATGGCGCCTGGTGGAAGACCTACGCGCCGAGCCCCCACCCGTTGACGAGACGCGCGATCTCGGCTGGATATTGCACGACATGGACTTCACCAACCCGGAGGATCCTCAGCCACGCTTTTTCAGGGCACAAATGGCGGGTGGGATCGTTGAGTGTGACGAGCGTGTGGTGGAGATGTCGCGATGATCTTGCAGGCGCTCTCGGACTACTACGAGCGCAAGCGCGCGGCCAACCCTGCCTCGGTGGCCCCAACGGGTTGGGAGTACCGCGAGATCGCGTTCTTCATCGAACTCGGCGAAGACGGTGAAGCTGTCCTGGTGGATCGCAGGTCCCCCGACCGAAAGAGGGGGGAACCCATGCTGGTTCCCGCCGCAGAAATTCGCGCAGGCAATGACGCATGGAAGCGCCCCAATCTGCTGTGGGATCACATTGGGTTCGTCCTAGGCTGGCGCAAGCAGAAGCCCGACGGCACACCCGATCCAGCGGACAAACCGGAGAAGGTGGCCAGGCAACATCAAGCCTTTCGCGAGCGGCTCCTCGCCTTGCTTGATGCCCATCCGCATTCACCAGGCTTGGCCGCCATTCGGCGCTTCTACGAACGCGGCGGCTGGGCAGGCATCCAGCCAGCTGAACTGCGTGAGGCCCTGCACAGCGGACAAGGTCTGAACCTGACGTTCAAGCTGCAAAGTAGCGTGGACCCCGTATGCCACGAGTTTTGGGTGACGCAAGAGTGCCAACACGACGAGGCGGAGACGCAGGAGGGGCAGAGCACCAATGTAGGTCACTGCTTGGTCACTGGACGCACTGGTGCCATCGCGCGCCTGCATCCGAAGATCTCCTT
>VGBQ01000312.1 GCA_016870425.1 Actinomycetota bacterium
GGTCCCGACAACTGGCCGCTCGGCGTTGTGGATGCGGTGCCCCGGCGCAGGAAAGCGGCCGTGCCGATGCCGAGGACGAGCACGAGCGCTCCGGCGGCGAGGTATCCCCACGGTGCGCTCATGCCGACGGCGACCGCCGATGCGCAGATCGCCAATCCGACGGCTCCGCCGCCGTAGCGCACCACCATCGACAGGCCCGAGGACGTGGGAAGCAGTGAGTCGGGGGTCGACGACAGCATGAGGCTGACGCCGACCGGCGTGATGAAGCCGCATCCGATGCCCGCGAGCGACATCCCGACGCCCACCCACACCGGGGACGCTGTCGACACGAGCGCGAGGGCCCCGCACGAGACGGTGAGGATCGCCAGGCCGCTGAGGATGACGGTGCCGGCGCCGACGCGCACGGAGAGCGATGCGCCCACCCGCGCGCCGATCCAGTAGAGGATCGCCCAGGGAGTGAGGACCAGTCCGGCCAGCACGGGATCGAGGTCGAAGTCACCGCGCAGCTGGATCGCGCCGAGGAACTGCAACCCGAGGAATCCGACATAGGACGCTGCCAGCGCGAGTGCCGTGGCCGACACCGCGGGGATGCGCAGCACGCGTACGTCGATCATGGGTGCGCGGGCCCGTGTCTCCCAGACGGCGAAGGCGGTCAGCAGGATGAGGCCCGCGGCGATGCCGGTGAGCACCCAGGGGTTGGTCCATCCGAGCTCGGGGACCTGCAGGAGTGCGGCGACCAGGGGGATGAGCGCGAGTGCGGAGAGCACGGCGCCCCCCATGTCGAGGCTCGGGCGATCATCCGTCGGGCCCGGCGGGACGGCCAAGCCGCCCCTGTCGGGCATCCCCGCGGGAAGCGACGCACGGCCGACGACGTACATCACCGCGACGAAGGGCACGAGGATGAGGAAGATCCACCGCCAACTGGCCACGCTGATGACGAGGCCGCCGACGATGGGGCCGACGCCCAGGCCGAGGCCGCTCGCTGCCGCCCACGCGGCCAAGGCGCGCGTGCGCTGCCCGCCCGTAAACATCAGTCCGGTGAGCGCCACCGCGGGAGCGGCAAGGCCGGCGGCGCCGATGCCCATCACCGTGCGCGCGGCGATGAGTGCGACGGGGTCGGACACGAGTGCTGCCGCAAGACCGGCCGCCCCGAAGATCACCAGGCCGATCAGGTAGATGCGGCGCTGGCCGAAGCGCCCACCGAGCCCGGCTCCCAGCAGGATGAGGCCGGCGAGGGCGACGTTGTAGCAGTCGGCGATCCAGGAGATCTGCGTCGGGTCGGCGCCGATGGCCGTGGCGATGTCGGGCAGGACGATGTCGAGCATCGTGACGTCGAGCGACAGCATGAAGACGCCCGTGACGATGACGAGCAGTCCGATGCGCTGGTCCCGACGCACCCCGCGATCGTGCCGCATGGGGCACACTCGGGGGGTGCGTACCGTCCTCATCACCTGGCGTCCCTTCATGGCGCGGGTACTCATCGACTGGGTGGCCTCGCGCGGAGACGACCTGGTGCTGCTCGAGACCACGCAGGGCCGGCCGACGCTGCGAGGGGACATGTGGAAGCAGGTCCTCGATCAGTTGCCCTTCGAGGTCCCCGGGGTCGTGGCGCGTCACACGGCCGAGGTCGCACCGCTCGTAGAGTCCCTCGAGCCGGATCTCGTGGTGTCGTGGGCCTTTCCCCATCTCATCGATGCGCGCACGGCCGCAGCCGCACGGGTCGCCGCGCTCAATGTCCACCCGGGGCGACTGCCGGAGTACCGCGGTCCCAATCCGATGTGGGCGATCTATCGAGGTGAGCCTGAGATCGACATCGCCGTCCATCGCCTCGCTACGGCGTACGACACCGGCGAGGTCCTCGCCGTGACCACCCTGCCGCTGGATGCGACTCCGACTCCCGAGCATGTCTTCGGCCTGTGGGAATCCGCCGCGGGACCGACTCTCGACGCCGCGGTCGCGCGGGTGCTGTCGGGCGAGCCCGGCTGGGCGCAGCC
>VGBQ01000313.1 GCA_016870425.1 Actinomycetota bacterium
AGCCCTGCCACCCGGCCGAGGCAGGTCCGCCCCGTCCGCGGCACTCTCTCGCGCCATCTCTGCCGCGTACGGTGCATGCTTGAGGTACTTCGGCACCATCGGACCACGAATCGTCCCGCTGCTCGCGGTGTCGATCGTGGTCGGTTGCGCGACCGATCACGGCGCCGCGCCGGCGCCCGCCGGCCCCCAGCTGCTCCCGTTCACCTACGCACCGCGGCAAGACGGCGCAGTCAACTGCGGCGTGCGAGCGATCCTGCAGGACCGCTCGGGGGACTACTGGTTCGGCAGCCACTTCGACGGCGCGTCGTTCACCGTCATCGACGGCGCACGGATGGGCCTATGCGAAGGCGAGGGCATGCCGCACGTTCGCTGCGTGTTCGAGGACAGCCGCGGGCGCCTGTGGATCGGCAACAACGGCGTCGGCGTGGTGGTGGTGGAAGGCGATTCGACGGCGGGGCTCGCCCCGCTTGCCGGGACGGGCGACGCATTCGCGCGCATGGGCGCGCCGCTGACCGCGTCCGATGCCGTGAATCGCGACGGGGTGCTCTGGCCTAGCGGAACCGGCGTGTTCGGCATCACGGGAACACGGTTCGAGCGGGTGCATTGAGCGGGGCAGGGCCCACGCGGGACCTGGGGTGTTGCGCCGCTGCGCCCGAGCGCTGCCTGCTCACCGCACGATGCACATCGCCGCCTGGAAGCGGGCGCCGTCCGCGGTCAGCACGGGCGACCAGGTCGCGCCGCCGTCCTTCGAGTACTCGGCGCCGTCGCCGGCCTCGCCTGCGGCCAGCGGTCGGCCGGTCCACAGGAGGAAACGCATCGACGAGATGAAGTCAAGCCCCTCGGGCATCGCCTGCACCGCGACCGACAGCACCTCGCGCGACGAGGTCGGCCAGTGTGTGGGACTTGAGCGTGTCAACGGTCCAGAACTGCATAACCCTCCTCTACGCCGGGCGATGGCATGGCGGAGCAAACACACCGGACTTGCTGGCGAGCGATGGATCGATGTGTCGGCGGGACATCACCCATGGCACCCCGCCTCTCCGCAGCAACTCCCGCCGCCGTGCGCCGCGCCACCGCTCGGGCCATGCCGCCTGCCCAACAGCATGGCGGGGCCGATCATGCGCTGGACCTTGGCGGTCGCTGGCGTCTTGCCGCGAGCAAGACCCGCGGCCTTGCACACCTCGCCCCAGGTGCGCAGCGTGACCGAGATCGAGTGTGTGACCTCGACTGTGCGGTCGTTGGCAGGGCACAAGTAGTCGTAGCGAGGCAAAGGGCTGGACTCCAGATGCGAATGCACTATCATCTGCATCTGGGGCCGCGATGTCAACCCACTCCCCGATACCCTGTCTGTCCCGCATGGACCGCCACACGTCCCAACGCATCGCGATCGAAGCGTCCCTCAGGACCGCCCAGCGGCCGTTGAGTCCGGCGGAGATACTCGACGCCTCCAAGCCCGATGCGCCGACGATCAATCTCGCGACGGTGTATCGCACGCTCAAGCGGCTCGCCGAAAGCGGCTTGATCCGTCCAGTGGACTTGCCGGGCGAGCCAAGCCGGTACGAACTCGCAGGCCTGCCACATCACCACCACTTCAAGTGCGATTCGTGCGACCGCGTGTTCGACGTGCCCGGCAAGTGCCCATCGGGCCTGACCGACGGTCTGCCCTCGGGCTTCCGCGTGCGGGATCACGAGGTCGTGCTGGTCGGGACGTGCGCCGACTGCGGTCACGCCCCGACAAGGCCCGGTCGATCGCGACGGCCGAGGGCGAGCCCTAGCCACAATCGCGGAACCTGACTCCGCTCGGTGGAGAAGCAACAACCCCCGAGTCTCTTGACCCGGGGGTTATGCGAATAGCGGGGGCTGGATTTGAACCAACGACCTCCGGGTTATGAGCCCGACGAGCTACCAGGCTGCTCTACCCCGCAATGTGGAGCGAAAGCATAGTCACGA
>VGBQ01000314.1 GCA_016870425.1 Actinomycetota bacterium
CTGCGTCCACGGCACGATCCGGTCGGTGACCCTCAGGCCCCGGGCCACGGCACCGAGCCTGGAGGCCGAGGTCTACGACGGCAGCGGTCTGATCACCCTGGTCTGGATTGGCCATCGTCGGCTGTCCGGCGTGGACGTGGGCCGTCCGATCACGGCGCGCGGCCGGGTCACGTGTCCCGAGGGTCAGGCGACCATCTTCAACCCGTCCTACCGCCTCTTCCCCGAGCCGGCCGAGTCGTCATCATGAGTGACGAGAAGTCTGACGAGAGTCACGGTGAGACTCCCGAGGCACACGAGCCCTTCATTGAGCCGCAGTCCCGGGAGGATGTGCGCGAGGAGCGGGTGCTGCTGGATCGCGCGCTGGGTGGCTGGCGCGGGATCATCGACAGTGGGGCGCCCACCGTCGTGTTCGTCCTGGCCTACCTGCTGACCGGCAACGACCTCGGCGTCTCCGTGTGGGCGGCCCTCGGCGCAGGAGTGGCGATCGCGCTGTGGCGACTGATCCGGCGGGAGAGCCTGCAGCAGATCGCCGCCGGACTCATCGGGGTCGGGATCTCGGCGTTCGTCGCATCGCGCACCCAGACCGGTGAGGGATACTTCATCCCAGGCTTGCTCCAGAACATCGGCTACGGCACCGCCTTCCTCATCTCCATCCTCATCGGGTGGCCGTTGATCGGCGTCATCGTCGGCTTCCTCACCGGCCAGGGGGTGCGCTGGCGCTCGGACCCGGAATTGCGCCGCGTCTACGCCGCCGCGTCCTGGATCTGGGTCGGCCTGTTTGCCCTGCGCGTGGCGGTGCAGGGGCCGATGTATCTGGCTGGCTGGGTCGGCCCGCTGGGCTTCGCCAAGGTGATCATGGGGGTGCCGCTCTTTATCGCGGCCGGATACTTCACCTATCTGGTCCTGCGGCCGACCTTCGAGCGGCGACGCGAGGCGTCAGCAGATCCGGCCCAGCCGGACTAGTGGCCGACCGGCGGCCGGTGCTCGTGGTCGCTGAGCATGGACTGGAGGACGGGCTCTTGCTCGGGAGCGCACACGAAGATCAGTTCGTCGCCGATCTCGAGCGAGTCGTCAGCAGAGGGCGCGATGACTCGGGGCCCGCGCACGATGGCCGCGAGAGCGGTGTCGGGCGGCCAGCTCATCGATCCCACGCGTCGACCGACCACGGGTGCTCCTGAAGACAGGGTGATCTCGACGAGATCCGCCTGCCCCTGGCGGAAGGTGAAGAGCCGCACCAGGTCGCCCACGCTGACAGCCTCCTCGACGAGGGCGGACAGCATGCGGGGGGTGGACACAGCCACGTCGACACCCCAGGACTCGTCGAACATCCACTCGTTCTTGGGATGGTTGACCCGGGCCACCACGCGCGGCACACCGAATTCCGTCTTGGCGAGAAGCGAGACCACGAGGTTGACCTTGTCGTCGCCGGTCGCTGCGACCATCACCTGGCACTTCGCCAGGTCGGCCTCCTCGAGCGCGGCGAGCTCGCACGCGTCGGCCTGAAGCATCTGAGCGCCATCCACGGCGCCCGGGCGGGCGAGCTCAGAGTCGCGGTCGATGAGCAGGACCTCATGCCCGAAGCCGATAAGTTCTCGAGCGATCGATCGTCCGACCTTGCCCGCGCCAGCGATCGCGACCCTCATGGCAAGTCCTTCACGGCCCCGAGACCGGCTTCGCGCGTGCCGGCGAGGACCGCTTCGACACGGGAGGCATCGTCGGTCGATACCAGGACGTGGACCAGATCGCCATCTTGGAGCACCGCGTCGGGACCGGGGATCATGCCGGCCCCGAGACGGCTCACGAATCCCACGCGCGCGTGCGTGGCATGCTCGATGTCGGCGATCGCGTGGCCGTACCAACTCGCGTGGACGGGCATCTCCGAGAGCAGGACCTGTCCACTGGCATCG
>VGBQ01000315.1 GCA_016870425.1 Actinomycetota bacterium
GCGTCACGAAATTCCGTCTCGCCCACAACCACTCTTACCGGGACGCAGGCACGGGGGACTGGGTCGACAAGGGTACGACGTACATCGATGTCTCGTGCTGGCGCAGTCTGGCCGACAACGTGACCGAGTCGATCGGCAAGGGCTCTGCCGTGATCGTCACCGGACGGCTGAAGTCTCGCGACGTTGAATTCACCGTCGATGGACGCGAGGAGAAGCGCACGTTCTTCGAGATCGAGGCGCAGGCCATCGGACCCGATCTCACTCGTGGCGCGACCCAGGCCCTCCACATCAAGTCCGCTGCAGTGGAGCGGCAGGAGGAGGCTGCCGTCGCCGAGGCGCTCGCCGTGGCCGACAACGACAGCCCCTTTGCACCTTCACCCTTCGAGCCCGCGCCCTTCGAGCCCGTCCCCGGGACCGAGTTCCCCGCCGCCTGAGCTGCGGTGCCTGCGCCGAACTTCGGGCGGAAGGTGACCCTAGACGGCACTTTCCGCCCGAGGTTCGAGGCGTTGGGTACTCAGACCACGAGGGCCCCACTGGTGGGCTGGGTCGATGCGCCTGGGGGGTCGATTGCGCCTCGTCCTGGCTTGCTTCGGTCTGTTGGCGCTAGATAGTGTCCCAAATCACGAGGCACGCGGAGGACGCCGCAGGCCCTGGATCTGGGGAGTGCTCGATGGGCATCGCTGGTCGCACATTCACATCGATGGCTTCATCGGGAGCGTTGCTCGCGGGTCTGCTCACCGGGGTCGCCCTCGTGGTGGCTCCGGCTCCGGTGGCCGTGGCGGCCGACGACGGCGAGACGGGCTGCGACGAGAAGTACGACAGCGCCGTGGTCGGCAACACCCCCCTCATGTTCCTTCGGATCATCAATCACATCCCCCAGGGAGTGACGGTCAGCACGCTGAAGGCGGGCACGCCCGGCAGGGCGTCGGAGGTGCTCACGCGCCCGAAGCCGGTGTGGCTCGGCCAGAAGACCCCCTTTATGGACGGCCGCAACACGCTGGACTGGAAGAAGTGGAATCAGCGCCACTCCAATGAGGGTTGGCCCGCCGACCACTGGTGGGACTCCAGCTATGCGCGACACCATGTGGGCTGCGCGACGAACTACCCGTTCGTCATCGGCCCCGGCGAGGACAAGCCGCGCTTGATCGACTACGACGGCAGACTCTTCGGACGCAACGACAGCTGGCGTGGCAAGGCGAAGTGGTGGGGGGTCCCCAAGCGCTACGAGCAGGACTTCGTCGGAGGCTTCAGCACCTGGACGTGTCGCGGCGACGTCGAGGTGGATGACGCGGCGAACCCCACAAGGTGGAAGACGGACTCGGTCTATTGGGCCAAGGTGAGCCAAGGCTCGGGCTTCTTCGGTGACAACGACACCGACCGCACTAACAGGGACGCGGGCCGTGCGCCGGCGTGCGAGAACTCGGCCTTCGAGGACATGGAGGTCAAGCCCAACTTCCGGCAGACCTTCTACGGCAGCCTGCCCGACGACGTCCGCTCCAGCAACGACTGCCAGGTCAGCTCGACGAATAACATCGTCGGCTGCTGGCAGCGCATCTACGCCGGCCCGTGGAACCGCTCGTGGCGCACCGAGACCTACGTCTTTGCGGCATCCATGGTCGCCAACTTCGAATCGGTCGCTGAGATGGAGGTGCCCGCCACCTACCGGGGCTTCGGCGATCCGAAGAAGGTGATCTTGTCCTGGGCCATTTCCGACGTCTTCATCGATGGTGCCTGGCCCGATGGGTTCAACCCCAAGGAGGCACAGGTGCCGACAAAGGCGGGTGAGGTGTCGAAGTACACCGTGCCGGGCGCGACTCCCGGCGAGCAGAACCGAGCCTTCAAGTTCGGGGGCTGGATCGACACGACCCCGGGCAAGAAGCAGATGAAGTTGCGACTCACA
>VGBQ01000316.1 GCA_016870425.1 Actinomycetota bacterium
CTTGCCGAGCTCGTCGCCAAGCTCGACATCGGCCCGGTGAGCATCGGCGTCGTTACCGGCGATGACCTCATGCCGCGCATGGGTGAGCTCGACGAGCCGTGGATCAACCTCGACACACGCGAGGCACCCGAGGGCGTGCAGTTCCTCACCGCCAACGCCTATCTCGGCGGCGAGCCGATCACCGCGGCGCTGGCTGCCGGCGCCGACGTTGTCATCACGGGGCGCGTGACGGACGCGGCCCTGGTCGTCGGTCCGGCCGCGTGGTGGCACGGCTGGTCGTACGCCGATGCTGCGGCTGGCGACCGCACGCAACTCGACCGCTTCGCCGGCGCAGTCGTGGCGGGCCATGCCATCGAGTGCGGAGCCCAGGTCACCGGCGGCAACTACTCGTTCTTCTCAGCGCTCCCCGGCATGGAGCACGTGGGCTTCCCCATCGCCGAGGTCGCCGACGACGGCTCCAGCGTGATCACCAAGCACTCGGGCACGGGAGGTGCCGTCACGGTCGGGACGGTCACAGCCCAGTTGCTCTACGAGATCGGTGGGGCGGCGTACGCCAACCCGGATGTGACGGCCCGCTTCGACTCGATCACGCTCACGCAAGAAGGCGCCGATCGCGTGCGCATCAGCGGAGTGGCGGGTGAGACGCCGCCGGAGCGACTCAAGGTGGCGGCCAACTACCTCGGCGGCTTCCGCAACTCCATGACGCTCGTCGTCACCGGGCTCGATGCCGAGGCGAAGGCCGATCTCGCCCTGCGCACGACCACGGGCCTGTCGCTGCTCCAGGCCCTGGAGCCCGGCATGTCGGCTGCCACGCGTGCGAGCCGCTCGACACTCGCGGTGCGCGAGCTCGACGTCGACTGGTCACCCGCGACGGTCGAGGATCCCGCATCGACCGCCGATGCGCAGTCGCTCCTGCGCCTCACCGTGCGCGACATGGAGCCCAAGGCCGTCGGCAAGCCCTTCACCACCGCGGTCGTCGAGTCGGCGCTCGCGTCGTATCCCGGGATGTTTCCCACCGCGCCCCCGGGCGAGGGCGCTCCCTACGGCGTCTACTGGCCCACCACCGTCGAGCGCAGCGCGACGCGTATCGTGGTGACGGTCGACGGCGCTCCCGTCGAGGTGCGCCCGCACCTGCTCGCCGAGTTCCCCGTCGTGTGGGAGCCCCCGGTCCAGGCCGACCCCGCGAGTGGTCGGTTGTCGGGCGGTTTCCCCGGCGTGTCGTCCCGACAACCGACCGCTCGCGGGGGTGGGGAGGCCCAGACCGACCGCGGTGAGACCGTCCGTGTGCCGCTCGGGCGCATCGCGGGCGCACGCAGCGGCGACAAGGGCGGCGCGGCCAATGTCGGAGTCTGGATCCCGGCGGGCGTGCCCGAGCGCGATGCGGCGTACTCCTGGCTCGTCGAACTGCTCACCCCCGATCACGTGCGCGAGCTGCTGCCCGAGGCCGCGCTGCTCGGCATCGACGTGCACCCCCTGCCCAATCTCCATGCTGTCAACATCGTGATCCACGGCCTGCTCGGTCGTGGCGTCGCCGAGAACGCTCGCAGCGACCCGCAGGCCAAGGGACTCTGCGAGCATCTGCGCGCACGGCTCGTCGACGTCCCCGCGCATGTCGTGCCCGAGCCCGGGACGGACCTGTCATGAGCGCCGTCCCCGTCACCGATCGCGGTCGTCGCACGCGCGATGCACTTGTCGTGGCTGCACGCGGGGTCTTCGAGGAGCGTGGCTACGACGGCACGCGCATGGGCGATATCGCGGAAGCCGCCGGCGTCAGCCACGGCACGGTCTACACCTGGTTCGCCACCAAGGACGCCGTGCTCATGTCCGTCGTGGAGTCCCTGGTCGACGGCCTCTACGCGTCGCTGAGCACGCCCGAGGCGGCCGATCCGCTCGCAC
>VGBQ01000317.1 GCA_016870425.1 Actinomycetota bacterium
CGCTGCCCCGGCGAAGAAGGCTGCCCCGGTGAAGAAGGCGGCCCCGGTGAAGAAGGCTGCCCCGGCGAAGAAGGCCGCGCCGGTGAAGAAGGCCGCGCCGGTGAAGAAGGCGGCCCCGGTGAAGAAGGCGGCGCACGCCAAGAAGCGCCTCGCGGTGCGTGAGGACGAGTCACCTTGGACCCCCGCGGAGATCGCGGCCGTGCGCAAAGAGCTCGAGGCCGACGTCCAGCGGCTCCAGGAGGAGATCGCCATCACTGAGCAGGACATTGCCGAACTCATCGCTGATTCCGGTGATGGCGCGGGCGACGACCAGGCCGATGCCGGCAGCAAGACCTTTGAGCGTGAGCACGAGATGTCACTGGCCAACAATGCGCGCGACATGCTGCATCAGACCGAGCACGCCCTGGCGCGCATCGACAATCGCACCTACGGCATGTGCGAGATCTGCGGCAAGCCCGTGGGCAAACTTCGACTCCAGGCCTTCCCGCGAGCCACCATGTGCCTGTCCTGCAAGGAGATCGAGGAGCGCCGGGCCTACTAGCCGCGGTCCTCGCAGCGGTGACGCGTAGCCTGGACGGGTGACGGACGCGCCCCCTCCAGCCCGCTCGCGCCCGCGACTCGTCTGGGTGACCCTGGGCGTGGCCGCCCTCGTCATCGTCATCGATCAGGCCACGAAGGCCTGGGCGCTCGCCACCCTCGAGCCGCGCGTCGCCTCGGGCGAAGGCCCGATCGAGGTCGTCGGCACGTGGTTCCGGCTCACCTTCGTGGAGAACACCGGCGCGGGCTTCGGCATCGGCGCCGGCTTCACGTGGCTCTTCGCGATCATCGCGGCCGTCGTCGCCATCGTCATCATCCGCACCGCGACGCGCCTGGGCAGCATGGCCTGGGCGATCGCCCTCGGCGGGCTCCTCGGCGGGGCCGTCGGCAACCTCATCGACCGACTCATCCGCCCGCCCGGATTCGGCGAGGAGTACGCCGGTCCCGGTCAGGGATACGTCGTTGACTTCTTCCAGCTGCCCAACTGGCCCGTCTTCAACGTGGCCGACATGGCCATCGTGGGCTCGGCCGTCCTCATGGTGATCCTGACCATCCGCGGCGTCGAACTGTCGGGCAAGCCGCGCGCCAGTGTCGATGCCTGACGTCCGGCGGCTCCCGGTCCCGCAGGGCCTCGCGGGGGAGCGCGTCGACGTCGGGCTGTCACGGCTCCTCGGCCTGTCGCGATCGAGCGCGGCCGACCTCTGCGCTGCGGGAGCGGTCAGCGTCGACGGACGGCCCGCGGGCAAGTCGGACCGCCTCGTCGAGGACACGTGGATCGAGGTGACCATGCCGGAGCCGGAGCGCCCGCGCGAACCCGAGGCCGTGGAAGGCATGCGCATCGTTTTCGACGACGACGACATCGTCATCATCGACAAGCCGGTCGGGGTCGCTGCTCACCCGAGCCCCGGCTGGGATGGCCCGACGGTGGTCGGCGGACTCGCAGCGGCGGGGTATCGCATCTCCACATCTGGTGCGGCCGAGCGACAGGGCGTCGTGCACCGCCTCGACGTCGGTACCACGGGCCTCATGGCCGTCGCCAAGAGCGAGGCGGCGTACGCCGACTTGAAGCGGCAGTTCAAGGACCGATCGGTCACGAAGGTCTACCGCGCCATTGCCCAGGGCCACCTCGATCCGCTCACCGGCACCATCGATGCGCCCGTCGGGCGGCACCCGGGCGCGGACTACAAGATGGCGGTCGTCACCGGCGGCCGCCCGAGCGTGACCCACTACGACACGCTCGAGGCCTTCCCGCACGCGAGCCTGCTGGAGATCGACCTCGAGACGGGTCGCACGCACCAGATCCGCGTGCACATGGCCGCCATGCGGCATCCGCTCGTG
>VGBQ01000318.1 GCA_016870425.1 Actinomycetota bacterium
CCTCCACGCGCGCCATGCCCACGCCGAGGCGGGCCTCGAGGGCGGGATCGATCACCCCCAGGCCCATCAGCGACCCAGAGGGATGCGGGCTCATGGCTATCCCACTATCGCAGGAATACGCCGGCGCGCTCGATGAGATCGAGGACCGGCTGAGGGAGTATGCCGAGGATCACAGTGACGGCCACCGAGATCGACAGGGCCAGCGTCGTGAAGGCGGAGGGCACGGCCACGCGCGGCGCGCCCTCGATCGGATCGCGGAAGAACATCACGACGATGATGCGGACGTAGAAGAAGGCGGCGATCACGCTGGCGATGACGCCCACGATCACCAGGGCGACGGCGTCGACCGCCAGCGCCGCCTCGAAGACGACGAACTTGGCGATGAATCCACTCGTGAGCGGGATGCCCGCCAGGGCGAGCATGAAGATCGCGAATGCCGTGGCGATCACGGGGTTGGTGCGGCCCAGGCCCGACCACTGCTCGATGCGCGTCGCCTCGCCGCCGCTGTCACGCACCATGCTGATGACCGCGAAGATGCCCAGCGTCGTGAAGGAGTAGGCCACGAGGTAGAAGATCGAGGCCCACAGACCCTCGGCGGTCGCCGTAGAGACACCAATGAGGATGAAGCCAGCCTGCGCGATGGATGAGTAGGCGATCATCCGCTTGATGTCGGTCTGGGCGATGGCCACGAGGGAGCCGACGATCACCGTGATGCCGGCGATGACCCACAGCAGGGGCTCCCACTCCCAGCGCAGTCCACCAAAGGCGACATAGAGCACGCGCAGCATCGCGCCGAACGCCGCGACCTTGACCGCGGCTCCCATGAACGCCGTCACGGGCGCGGGCGAGCCCTGGTAGACGTCTGGCACCCACTGGTGGAACGGGACGGCCCCCACCTTGAAGAGCAGGCCGACCGCGAGCATGGCCAGACCGATGACGATGAGGGTGTTCTCCCCCGGCTTCGCCGCGAGGGCATCGGAGATCGCACCGAAGTCCACGCTGCCGGCGAAGCCATAGACGAGAGCGGCACCGAAGAGGAAGAACGCCGACGAGAAGGCGCCGAGGATGAAGTACTTGAGCGCGGCTTCCTGCGAGAGCAGCCGGCGACGCCGCGCCATGCCCGCCAGCAGGTATAGAGGCAGTGACATGACCTCGAGTGCTACGAACATGACGAGGAGGTTGGTGGCCGTGACAAAGAGGAGCATGCCCAGGACAGCAAAGAGGAAGAGCGGCCACACCTCGGTCTGGAGGTAGCCGCGCTTGGTGAGCTCTCTCTCGTCCACGGAGCCGGGCAGGGCCGAGGCCCGAGGCGCAAAGGCATCGCCCGCCGGGTCCACCTGGCGTTCAGCAAGCAGCATGGCCGCGACGAAGGCGACAAGAAGCACGAGTCCCATGAGCAGAACGCCGGGACCGTCGATCGCCAGCGCTCCCTCGACCTCCAGGGCGCGTGTGCTCGACTGCCATACGAGTGCGGCGAAGGCCGCCGCGAGGGAGCCGAAGGCAAGCACGAGCTGGACGGGGCGTCGAGCACCGCGGCCGACGAAGGTCTCGACAATGACGCCAATCACTGCGGCGACACCGACGATGATCATCGGCAGGAGCGCGAGATAGTTGATCTCGGGGGCAACCATCGCCTCGGGATTCACTGCTCACCTCCCGCGGGCGCGAGGGCCGGCTGAGGATCAGTTATCCCGATGGTGTCCATCACGCGATCGACAGCTGGATTGACGACATCGAGCACGGGCGCGGGGAAGACACCGAGCACGATCGTGAGGAGCACCACCGGCACGAGCGAGGTCACCTCGCGACCGTCGAGGTCCCTCATCCCCTCCACATGCGGGGACTCCGG
>VGBQ01000319.1 GCA_016870425.1 Actinomycetota bacterium
CGTCACAGTGGGCATCGGAGACGTGGGTGCCCCCGCTGGCTGGGCCGCTCACCTGGCATGCGCTCTCGGCGCAGGAGAGTTCACCAATGTGGCCCGTGTGGGAGCCCGAGCCCGCGACGTGTCGAGAGACCAGGCTGCGTTGGCCATCGCGCAGCGCCCTCAACTCGCGACGTTGCTTGTGGGGGGCAATGACGTCTTGCGCGGGGACTTCAGTGCGCAGGAGGTCGCCTCCCATGTCGAGCAGACCGTCGCTGGCTTGCGGGGGGTGGGGGCGGACGTGGCCGTCGTACTCCTGCACGATCCGCGGTTGACCCTGCCGGGCCCGCGGGTGGTCAGGGAGGTCCTAGGAGAGCGGGCGGCCTCGGTCAACGCTGCGGTGCGCGCTCGCGTCGTAGGCGAGCGACGCGTCGTCCTCGTCGATCCTGCGCGGTCGGATTTCACGGCGACCCGGCTCGCCTGGTCGATCGACCGCCTCCATCCGAGCGCGGCCGGACATCGCGCACTGGCGGCTATGGCCCTGGATGCACTCGTGGCCCTGGGATGGAGCGCTCGACACCCGATAGATCCGCCTTCTGGTCCCCAACCGTCGGGGTGGCAGCGCGCCTGGTGGCTCACGCGCTACGGCACCCCGTGGTTCGCCAAGCGCAGTCGCGACCTCCTCCCGGAGTTGGCGCGGGTGTGCTGGGAGCATCGGTGCCGCCGTAGGCTCGTGGAGTGCGCCTGACGGTGATCGGATGCGCGGGGTCATTCCCCGGTCCCGACTCGCCCGCGTCCTGCTATCTCGTCGAGCACGACGGCTTCCGCCTCCTGCTCGACCTCGGCAACGGCGCCCTCGGCGCCTTACAGCGGCACATCGCCCTGACGGATATCGACGCGATCGTGATTTCTCACCTGCACGCCGATCACTGCCTGGACATGTGCGGGCTCTACGTCGCCCAGCGCTATCACCCGGAGGGTCCGCGATCGCGCGTCCCCGTGTGGGGACCGCACGGCACGGCACAGCGTCTTGCCCGTGCCTACGACCTCGCCGAGCAACCCGGCATGACCGGTGAGTTCGACTTCCGTGACCTTGTCGCCGGGGAGATCGCGATCGGTCCCTTCACCGTCACAGCCGCGCGTGTCAACCACCCGGTCGAGGCCTATGGCGTGCGCGTGGAGGCAGATGGTTACGCGATCGCCTACTCCGGCGACACGGCCGAGACACCCGCACTCATCGCTCTCGCCCGCGATGCCGACATCGCGCTCTTTGAGGCCAGTTGCCTCGAGTCTTCGCCGGCTCCCGGCGTGCACCTCACGGGCCGCCAGGCGGCCGAGCATGCTCAATCGGCGGGTGCGCAGATCCTCGTGCTCACTCACCTCGTCGCCTGGAACGACCAGCACGTCACTCTCGCCGAGGCGCGCCCGGCCTTCGATGGGGAGATCCTGCTGGCCTCGAGCGGCCTCGTCATCGATGTGGGCTAGGGCGCATGTTGCATTGTGCGGCTCAGTGCGAGTCTCACTGCATCACAGCCGCACAATTCCCGACTGGTGCCGGTCACTCCTGCGGCGTGGCCTAGGGTCCTCGTCATGGCCACCCGATCCGATGGACGAGACTCCGCTCAGCTGCGCCCCGTCACGTTTGAGCGCGGCTGGCTCGAGCAGGCCGAGGGCTCGACCCTCGTGAGTTTTGGCCGCACCCGCGTCCTCTGCGCAGCGAGCTTCACCCCCGGGGTGCCGCGCTGGCTCAGGGACTCCGGTCGCGGCTGGGTCACCGCGGAATACGCCATGCTGCCGCGCTCGACCAACACACGCAGTGACCGTGAATCGGTCAAGGGCCGCCTCGGCGGTCGCACCCAGGAGATCTCGC
>VGBQ01000320.1 GCA_016870425.1 Actinomycetota bacterium
GCCAGAGGCGTCGGCCGATTCCGTGCCCACGATGACCGCATCGAAGTCGGTGGCGTCGGCGGTGATGGCGGCAGCGAGGGCCGCCGCCGTGGCCTGGCCATCCCAGTCCGATCCATCGGTCTCGAGCAGGACGCCGCGATCGACGCCCACGGCCATGACCTCGCGGATCTGCTCCGCCGACTCAGGCGTGCCGAGGGAGAAGGCCGTGACGGTGCCGTCGCCCTCGGCGAGCTGCACGGCTGCCTCGACGGCGCACTCCTCGTGCGGGCTGAGGGTCCAGCCCATGGCGCTGCCGCTGGTGTCGATGGCCGTCTCGTCGGCGGTCAGGGTCCACCTGCCGGGTGAGAGCGGGATGCGCTTGATGCAGACGGCAATGTTCACGACAGGATCCGATCGTTGTCCGGGTCGAAGAGCGCGCCCGATCCGGTGACGGTGACCGGGTACTGCTCGCCGAGGTACTCCACGACCAGGTGGGTGCCCGGTGCGGAGTACTCCGGGGGCAGGTAGGTCATGAGGATGTGCTTGCCCACCGACGGGCCGGATCCCGCCGACGTGACGTAGGAGCGGCGGCCGTGTGCGTCGACGATGGCCTGGCCGTCCTTGGTGAGGATCGGCTCGCCGCCCATCATGTAGCGCTTCTCGCCGGTCGATGAGGTGTGATCGTCGACCGTGAGCAGGCACATCGTGGCCGCAGGTGCCTCCTCGCGGTGGCGCAGGTGCGCCTCCTTGCCGATGAAGTCGGCGTCCTTGATCTTCTTGGGCGCCATCCCTGCCTCGACAACGGTGAAGTCGCCCTCGAGCTCCGGGCCGTAGGCGCGGTAGCCCTTCTCGAGGCGGCCGGTCGTGCCGTAGACGCCGATGCCGACGGGGATGAGGCCGTGGGCCTGACCCGCCGCCCAGATGGCATCCCACACCGCGAGGCCATCGGCCATGGGGACGTAGAGCTCCCAGCCGAGGTCGCCGACGTAGGAGATGCGCGAGGCGAGCACCGTCTTGCCAGCGATGGTGATCTCGCGGCAGGTGCCGAAGCCGAATGCGTCGTGACTCACGTCGGCGTCGGTGACGGCGGACAGGATTGCGCGGGCGTTCGGGCCCCACAGGCCGATGGTGGAGATCGCGTCGGTGAGGTTGGTGAACGTCGCTCCCTCGGCGGCGTTGTCCTTGAACCACTTGAGGTCGCTCATGCCATGCGCGCCGCCGGTGACCACGCGGAAGTGGTCGTCGCCGAGGCGCATCACGGTCAGGTCGGAGCGGAATCCGCCGTTGGGTGCCAGCACGGGGGTGTAGACGACCTTGCCGACCGCGACGTCCATCTGGCGCATGCACACGCGCTGCACGGTGGCCAGGGCCCCGGGGCCGGTGATGTCGAAGAGGGCGAACGCGGTGAGGTCGACGAGGCCGGCCGTCTCGCGCATCTGCAGGTGCTCGGCGTTGATGATCGGCGACCACCAGCGCGACTCCCACTCGGCGGTGCGCGGCATCACGGCATCGCCGTACTTCTCAACGAGCCCGGCATTGGACTCGTACCAGAAGGGGCGCTCCCACAGCACCGTCTCGTAGAACACGGCGCCGAGCTCAGCCTCGCGGTCGTAGTAGGGCGACTTGCGGACGCCGCGGTTGGAGGACCACTGCTCGGCGGGGTGCACGATGCCGTAGGTCTTGTTGAAGCCCTCGGATGCGCGGTCCCTGATGTGCTTGGTGGTGGTCTGCTCGGGGTAGAAGCGCGCGATGTCCGAGGCGTGCAGGTCGATCTCGGGCTGGCCGAGGACCATCCACTCGGCCATGGCGCGTCCGACGCCCGGACCCTCCTTGACCCAGACGGCGGCGGCGGACCACAGGCC
>VGBQ01000321.1 GCA_016870425.1 Actinomycetota bacterium
GTCGCCCTGGCCCTGCTCGTGGCCGTCCTCGTCGTGGGCGTGGAGGTGTCCGGGCAGCGCAACTGGATCGACATCGTCGGTCCCTTCCGACTGCAGCCATCGGAATTCGCCAAGATCGCCCTCATCCTGTGGAGTGCCGACACCCTTGCCCGCAAGGAGCCCATGCTCGACCGCTGGTCGCACCTGCTCGTGCCGGTGCTGCCGGTCACGGCACTGATCCTGCTGCTCGTGCTCCTCGAGGGCGATGTCGGCAACACGCT
The DNA here is from genome assembly GCA_016870425.1 of Actinomycetota bacterium. Classification (GTDB taxonomy): domain Bacteria; phylum Actinomycetota; class Actinomycetes; order S36-B12; family S36-B12; genus Mxb001. The sequence goes on from VGBQ01000321.1 coordinate 261, forward strand.
CATCCTGGCGATGATCGCGTGCGGCGTGCTCTTCGCGGCGGGTGCACCCCTGCGGCTCTTCGTCGGGCTCGGGGCGATCGGGCTCCTCGGCATCGCGGGTCTCACGCTCGCCGCCCCCTATCGCATGAGCCGATTCACGTCGTGGCTCGATCCCTCGGCCGATCGCCTCGGTGAGGGATGGCAGGTCACGCAGGGGCAGTTCGCCCTGGGCACGGGCGGATGGTGGGGGGTCGGCCTGGGCGCGAGCCGCGAGAAGTGGGGCTCGTTGCCCGAGGCCCACACCGACTTCATCTTCCCGGTGGTGGGGGAGGAGCTCGGCCTGATCGGCACGATGACCGTCCTCGTGCTCTTCGCCGTGATCGCCTTCGTTGCCTTCCGACTCGTGCACTCGGCTGACGACATGTTCGTCCGGCTGGCATCCGCCGGCGTGGGCACGTGGATCATCTTCCAGGCGGTCGTCAATGTCGGCGCGGTGCTCTCCCTCCTCCCGATCACGGGCGTGCCACTGCCGCTGGTCTCCTACGGCGGGTCATCGCTCGTGCCTCTCCTCATCTCCCTGGGCATGCTCATGTCCTTTGCCCGCAATGCCGGCGCGACCGCAGCGGGTGCGCCCATCACCCTCACCGTGATCGAGGGCGGCTCGGCACCGCAGGGTCGGGGGAAGAGCCGGAAGACGCGGTGAAGGTGCTCCTCGCCGCCGGTGGCACGGCGGGGCACATCGAGCCGGCGCTGACCCTCGCCGACACGCTCACCGCGGCCGACCCGGACTGCGAAGTCGTCTTCGTGGGCCGCGCTGTCGGGCTCGAGTCTCGCCTAGTGCCCGAGCGTGGGCGCCGCCTGCGCACGCTGCCGGCCGTGCCCATGCCCCGCAAGCCCTCCAAGGACCTCGTGCTCGTGGGCCCGCGCGTGGTGGGATCCCTGCGCACCATGCGGCGCATCCTCGCCGAGGAGCACCCCGACGTCGTGGTCGGCTTCGGCGGTTACGTGGCCGCTCCCGCCTACCTCGCCGCCCGCGCGGCCGGCATCCCCGTCGTGGTCCACGAGGCCAATGCGCGCGCGGGGATGGCCAATAAACTGGGCGCTCGCTTCACGCCGTGGGTTGCCGAAGCCGTCGCCGGATCGATCCCGGGCGCGCAGCACATGGGCATGCCGCTGCGCTCGTCGATCGTGGACCTCGATCGTGCAGCCCAGCGGCAGTCTGCTCGCGCGCACTTCGGATTGGACCCCGACCGCGTGACGCTGCTGGTCTTCGGTGGCTCGCTCGGTGCCCGGCGACTCAATGAGGTCATGACGGGAGCGGCGGCGGACCTCCGGGAAGCCGGCATCCAGGTCCTGCACGCCGTCGGAGAGAGCGCAGCGGGGGTTGTCCCGGTCGGTGAAGGCGACGTCGCGTATGTGACGCTTCCCTACATCGACCGCATGGACCTTGCCTACGCCGCCGCCGACCTCGCTATCACGCGAGCCGGTGCGATGACCTGCGCGGAGCTCGCCGCAGTAGGACTGCCCGCCGTCTATGTGCCCCTGCCGATAGGCAACGGCGAGCAGCGACTGAATGCTGCTCCTGTCGTCGCTGCC
>VGBQ01000322.1 GCA_016870425.1 Actinomycetota bacterium
TGCCGCGCAAATGAGGTCGATTAACTGGATGTCGTCTTCCTGTGCATGGGTGAAGAGTGAGATGACGTCAGCTCCGAGGAGTGCCAGCACTCGCAGCACGCGGGCCGTGGCCGCGGGAGTCGCCGGAGCTACGACGCGGATGCGCCATGGGCGGGTGGCGCCGTCGTAGTCGCGCCCCCGCGGGTCGATGGCCGCGAGTGACTCCAGCAGACGCGAGGTGAGCCGCACCCACGCGGCTGCCTCGACCGGTCGCGGTGTCAGGCCGTCGAGCAGGGCCAGGCCCGCGCCCACCGCGAGGAGATGCAGGGTCGCTGCGTCATCGTCGATGGTGGAGTCCACGCCGCCTTCCCCGCGCAGCTGGCCGACGACGGCTCGGGCAGCGTCCCAGCGCAGCGACACCCGGGTGCGCACCACCTCGGCGAGTTGGTCGTCGAATGGCGCGAGGGCCGTGGCCTGCAACTCGATGACGTCCCACACCGATGCGGGCGCACCGAAGGCATCGCGGGCCGCCGCCAGGATCGTCTGGAGGGCTTCCCCTCGGCCTTCGGCGGACTGGGCCTGCTCCTGCAGGCGCTGCGACGTCGGGGGGAAGGGTAGGGCCTCCGTGACGAGGGCAAGCAGTGCGCTGCGGCTGTCGGCGACCGCGTGGACCGATCGTGTGGCGACGTCTGCCGCGGCCGCAACGTCGCGGCGTGATGTCGCCGCGACACCGGCATCCTCGAAGAGCGTGTGGGCTGCCGCCAGGATGCGTCGTCGTCGCTCGATGCGCACAGCCCCGTCGGTCACTTGACCAGGGTAGGCGGTGACGGGAGGGGGCTCACGCGAGCGCTTGCCGGATAGGGGCGAACTTCGCGCGAGACTCGGCCAGCTCGGCTTCCGGATCGGAACCGCTCACGATCCCGCACCCGGCGAAGAGCCTCAGCGAGCCGGGGCGCACCTCGGCGCAGCGCAGGGCAATGCCGAATTCGCCGTCGCCGCGGCTGTCGAACCATCCGACCGGCCCGGCGTAACGACCGCGATCCATGCCCTCAAGCTCGCGAATCATGGCGAAGGCGCGCTCGGTCGGCGTGCCGCAGACGGCTGCCGTGGGGTGCAGGGACGCGGCCAGTGCGAGCACGGGTGCACCGTCAGCCAGGCGGCCGGTCACATCGGTCGCGAGGTGCTGGACGTTGGCCAGCCGCAGCACGTGCGGCTGCTGCGGCACGCGGAGGTCGGTGCAGTGATGGCCGAGCGCGCGCGCGACGGATCGCACGGCGTACTCATGCTCCTCGAGATCCTTGCCACTGCCTAGCAGCGCCTGGGCGAGACTGGCGTCCTCGCTCTCGTCGCCGCGGCGCTTCACGGTGCCCGCGAGCACCCGGGACAGGACAGTGTCGGATGTGCGCCGGACGAGGAGTTCGGGCGTGGCGCCGACCATGTCGTCCACCTGGAATGTCCAGCACTCGGGGTATGCAGCCGCTAGCCGCTGCAGAAGGAAGCGCACGTCGAAGTCCTCGCTCACCTCGGCGATGACATCCCGGGCCAGCACGACCTTGTCAACCTCGCCCTTGCCGATGCGATCGATTGCCTCGCTGACGGTGGCCTTCCACGCCTCGGATGTCCGCGTGCCGCGGACCCAGTCGACTCGTGAAGGCGCTCCAGGTCGCCGCGGCGCGGGCAGGAGCGCGTCGTAGGGCAGGAGATCGTCGGGGTCGTCCACGACCGTCAGCCACGCGCGCCCATCGCGCCGACCGAGCACCGCCCGCGGGACCACGATGCGCGAGGTGCGCCCCGACACCGGCTGTGGATCGAAGGTGAACGAC
>VGBQ01000323.1 GCA_016870425.1 Actinomycetota bacterium
CGATGCGATCACCACTCACCTGCGAGCCGTTCGCGCGTGAACCGTCGAGCACAATCTGAGCCACCTCGCGCGCGGGCCACGCACCGCGATAGGCCATCGAGGACTCGGCCGAGTAGGCGCCTCGACGCGTGGGGATGCCGCGGATGAGCAGGCCTCCCGCCAGCGGGTCCGGGAGGTAGGGAACGGCGCCGGGATCGGCCGCGAGCGGACCTTCGCCCAGCGAGGCACTCTCCCGCTGCGCGATGGTGGCGTAGGCATCGGGGCGGGGCACGCCACGCGCATCGTCGAACAGCCCGTGGGTGACGCACAGGGAGGCCGCCACCTTGGGCGGCACGATCCAGCGGCGTGACTCCCGGCGGTTGTCCTTCGCGAGATTGCCGGTGCGCACGACGAGCACGTCGACGGCCTCGGCCCACACGGGATCGTCGGTGTAGACGAGGTCGGGGAAGGACACGGGGTCGTGGCGCATGTAGTGGAAGTCCAGGATCGAACCGCCCTCGGCATCGGGCTCGAGCGACTCCCCGGCGAGGTCGACCCACCGCAGGCGGGCCTGGTACTCATCCGTGGAGAAGCGCAGCGTGGGCAGCAGCGCACCGCCCGCGGGCGCGGTGTAGTCGATCGTGCCGTGCATGCTCGCGATGAGGTCGGGGGCCTCGGCCGCGGTCGGGTCATCGGTGGGCTGGTCGTTGTCGCCGAGGGAGCGGCCGGGCTTCGGCAGGGCCAGGCTCCACCCGGTCCACAGGGCGAGGGTCTCGCGCAGCCGAAGTCGCAGGGGACGGCCGTCGACGCCGTCCTCCGGGTTGTGCGTGCTCGCCGGCTCGGACCAGCCCTCGTCCTCGCCGAGATCGACGGTCGGGCGGGCGGTGCGGCCGGTGTACGGAGTGAGCACGCCGCGGCGCCGATGCAGGCTGCGCCAACCATCACTGCCCGGCGCGCGGATGTCCACGCGGTAGCCCATGAGGACGTCCTCGGCATCGAGCAGGAGATCGTCACCGGTGGCCAGCGAGCGGTTGTAGTCGGTCATCGCCCGCATGATGGTGCGCAGCGAGGCCGCTTCGTCACGACGGGCGATCTCCACGCCGGCGGAGTGCCGGGCCGGCACCGCACTGCGCTCAGGGGTGCCGAAGGTCTCCAGGCCGTCGGTCATCATGCGCGCGAGGTCGGTCGCCGTCGTCTCGGTGGCCAGCACCTCGCTCTCGATCGCGCTCGTGATCGCGCGCGCGGAGGCCAGATCGGCGAAGCCATCGGCCGTGAGGCCCGCTCCGCGCGGCGCGGGCCGGAAGTAGGAGGCGTTGAGCGTCGTGCGCACGCGGGGGAACGCGGTCGTGATGTCGACACCGGTCTTGTCGGGGTCGTACGGCGGGGGCCAGTCGCTGCCGACGAAGACGCGGGGCGTGCCGGCACGCGCGCGCACGCCGGCCAGCGATGCCCGAAGGTCGACGAGCAGCCCGAGGCGACGTAGCAGGTTGGGATGGGACTGCAGTGCAGAGACGACCTCGTGGAAGTCCATCTCCGGCCACACCGGCTTGCTCGGCTTGCCCGCCGTGATGCTCGGAGCGAGCGTGCGCTCGAGCATCGCCGTGGCGAGCGCCGTGCCCTCCGCACCCTGATCGGGAGTGATGAGTACGCCGGCCTGGGCCAGCCGGCGCTCGATCTCATTCCACGTGCTCTGACGACGGGCCGCATCCATGACGAAGCCGTCGAGCGGAAGGCGGCCGTAGGTGCCCTTGCGGGTGACGAGCGTGTCGTTGACGGGCCGCATCTCACCGGACTGGCGCGCA
>VGBQ01000324.1 GCA_016870425.1 Actinomycetota bacterium
AACGACGGTCCGTACGACGGCACCTACTACCAACTCGCCGAGACGATCTGCTCCCCGGCGCCGCTGGCCAAGCCGCATCCGCCGATCATGATCGGCGGCTCGGGGGAGCAGAAGACGCTGCGGCTGGTGGCCCGCTACGCAGACGCATGCAATCTGTTCGCTGGCCCTGACACCACGGCAGAGGCGCTGAAGGACAAGCTCGATGTCCTGGCACAGCATTGCTCGAACGAAGGGACCCCCTTCGAGCGCATCCGCAAGACAATCCTGTGGGTCGGTCCACTGCAGGCGAGCACCCCCGCTGACGCGGCTGGCTTCGTCGACCAGATGCGGGCCTACGCCGACGTCGGCATCACCGATGTGCGCGTGATGCCGTCGAGTGACCCAGTGGCCTTCATCTGGGACCTCGGATCCAACGTCATGCCCGCCATTAGCGATCTGTGATGTCGCACCTGTCTTCGTGAGTGCACCGTGGCCGATGGCTGTGTGATTCCGAGATGCTCAGCCGACGCAGGTTGAGTTGCCGCCCGCTTCCCCCCCGGTCGTTAGTCGCCCAACGTCGCAAGCCGGCCCAGGGCTTCCGTCAAGACCTCCGGCCGCTTGCAATAGGCCCAGCGCAGAGCCTGATCGCCCACGCCCTCGTGGTCACACAGTGCCTGCTGGGGGATGGCGACGACACCCGCCCGGCGAGGAAGGTCTCGGGCCGCAGATAGCGCATCGGGATAGTCGGCCATTGGGCCGAGATCAGTGGTGAGGAAGTAAGTCCCCTCGGACTCCGTGGCCGTGAAGCCGAGCCCGCGGACACCGGACGTGAAGAGGTCTCGCTGGGCCTGCAGTCCATGGCGGAAAGTCTCGTAGTAGGAGTCCGGCATGCGCAGGCCGTGGGCGATGGCGTGCTGGAAGGGACCTCCCGAGACGAAGGACAGGTGCTGCCGGATCGACCGCACCGCCTGGATAAGCGCCGTGGGCCCGGTCGCCCAGCCGACCTTCCATCCCGTGAAGGAGAAGGACTTGCCGGCGCTGCCCAGGGTGATGGTGCGCTCAGCCATCCCCGGCAGAGTCGCGATGGGGATATGGGGGTGCCCGTCGTACCACAGGTGCTCGTAGACCTCGTCAGACAAGACGATGAGGTCGCGCTCGATGGCGATGTCGGCGATCCCCTGCAACTCCTCGCGGGTGAAGACGACCCCGGTGGGATTGTGCGGTGAGTTGACGATGAGCAGCCGCGTGCGATCAGTGATGGCATCGCGCAGCGCATCGATGTCGGGTCGGAAGGCCGGCGGCCGCAAAGGCACCGACACCCGAGTCGCCCCGGCCAGGGCGATGCCGGTCGCGTAGATGTCGAACCAGGGCTCGAAGACGACCACCTCATCATCGCGCTCACAGAAGGCCAGGATGACCGACTGGATTGCCTCTGTGGCACCGGTCGTAACGACGACATCGGTCGCGGGGTCGACCATGAGTCCGTAGAAGCGCTCCTGATGCTCGGCAATCGCTGCTCGGAGTTCGGGCAGGCCGTGGACAGGCGGGTACTGATTGCCGCGGCCCTCGGTGATCGCAGACCGTGCGGCTTCCTTCATCTCCTCGGGACCGTCCGTGTCGGGGAAGCCCTGTCCGAGGTTGATGGCGCCGGTCTCGGCAGCCAGGATCGACATCTCGGCGAAGATCGACGTGGCGTAGGGCTGCATGCGCGAGACGAGGGCGGGCTTCATCGGGTGCCGCCGACGAGGTCATGCGTCGTCACCGTAAAGCGTGCGAGGAGCTCGGGGATCGGGGCG
>VGBQ01000325.1 GCA_016870425.1 Actinomycetota bacterium
CGAGTTGCTCGAGCAATGCTGGTCACGCTTCCGACCCGACAGCGAGTTGAACCTGCTGCATGCGCGCGCGGGTCACGGCGCCGTCCCGGTGAGCGAGGACCTGCACCGGCTCGTGTCCTCGCTAGTGCAGGCATGGACCTGGAGCGAGGGCGACGTGGACGCCACGGTGCTGGGAGGCATGGTGGCGATGGGCTACGACAAGGACTTCGCGTCGGTCGCCGCCGCGCCGTTGCCACCGTCGTGGCAGCGCGTGCCCGGACAGGGCATGGGGGGCGTGCGCGTGCCGGCGGGAGCGGTGTCGCTGCCGCGCGGCGTCGGCCTGGACCCCGGTGCGATCGGCAAGGGGCTCGCGGGCGACATCGTCACCACCGAGATAGCTGACGCAGGTGCGCACGCGGTGCTCGTGAGCATCGGCGGCGACGTGGTCACGCACGGCGCGCCTCCTGACACCAGCGCGTGGTGCATCTCCCTGCGCGATGACCGCACCGACGCGCGCGAGGAGATCGGCGTCGTCACCCTGTCCGGCGAGGCGCGCGCGGTCGCCACGTCGTCGACACTGCGCAGGCGGTGGTCAGGCCGGCATCACGTGCTGGACCCTCGCACAGGATTACCGCTCGACAGTGATGTCGTCCAGGCCAGCGTCGTCGCGGACTGCGGCTGGCGCGCGGAGGCAGGGGCGACCGTCGCGCTCATGCGCGGCAGCGGAGCTGCGAGCTGGCTCGCCGCGCGCGGATGCCCGGCGCGCCTGCTGGAGCCCGCCCATGCTTGAGGTCGAGATCCCCTGGACCTGGGTGCTCATCCGCGCGACCGGAGTGGCTGCGTGGCTTGCCCTCACCGGCGTCGTCGCGTGGGGGCTCGCGGTGCGCGCGGTCAAGGCCGCGGGCAAGCCCTTCTCGCGGGCGCTGTCGCTGCACCGCTGGCTCGGCACCATCGCGCTGCTGCTCGTGGTGGTGCACATGGCGCTGCTGCTCGTCGACACCTATGAGCCCTTCACGATCGTCGAGATCCTCGTGCCCATGGCCGCGACGTGGAAGCCCTTCGCGGTCGCACTCGGCACCCTGGCCTTCTGGCTCATGGTGCCCGCGTGGCTGCTCGGGCGGATGCGCAAGCACTGGGGTGACCGGTGGTTCCTGCGCGTTCACGCACTCGCCTATGCAGCGTGGCCCCTCGCGACGGCGCACTACGTCCTGGCCGGCACCGACGCTCTCGCGCTGTGGTCGCTCGCGCTGCTCGTTGCCGGCACGGCCGTGATCGTCGTGTTGCTGCTCGCGCAGACGCCGCGCGAGCGGGTGACGCTCGATCGCTAGCATCGCGGCGTGATCGACGTCGAGGCGCTACGCGCCGACACCCCCGGCTGCGCGAACGTCACCCACCTCAACAACGCCGGATCCGCGCTGCAGCCCGCGGTAGTCACCGACACCGTGGTGGCGCACCTGCGGCGCGAGGAGGAGGTGGGCGGCTACGAGGCGCACGCGGAGGCACGCGACCGCGTCGCCGGCGTCTACGCCTCGGTGGGCGCCCTGGTCAACGCCCCGATCGAGCGCGTCGCTCTCGTGGAGTCGGCCACCGTGGCGTGGGACCGGGGCCTGCAGGCCATCGCCTTCAGTGATCCGATCGAGCCGGGCGACCGGATGCTCGTGTCGGGCAGCGAGTACGCCTCCAATGTGCTGCCGCTGCTGCAGCTGGCGCGGCGTACCGGCGCGACGGTCGAGGTGATCCCCGATGGCGACGACGGTGCGGTCGACGTCGAGGCGCTCGGCG
>VGBQ01000326.1 GCA_016870425.1 Actinomycetota bacterium
GCAGATGCCCGCCATGCCGAAGACCAGGGCCGGGATCCCGATGGCCTCCTGCAGGATCGGGAAGAAGAAGACGCCCAGCGCCGCTCCCAGCTTGGCCGCGCCCGCGGCGAAGCCGTGGCCGGCCGCGCGGATATCGGAGGGGAAGACTTCCGCCGGCAGCGCGTACGTCGTGGCATTGGGCCCGGCGTTCATGAAGAAGTTGAATACGGCGAAGCCGAGGAAGACCAGACCGAGATATCCCGTGCCTGACGGACCCTGGAGGATCGACGACACCCCGAGAATCACCAAGCCGATCGACATGAAGACGAAGCCGGTCGTCTGCAATCGGATCCGACCCCATCGCTCGACGAGGAAGATGGCCGCGGCGAATCCCAGCACGAGGAAGATGTCGAGGGCGGCCGTCCACTCCGTCGAGGCGATGTCATCCGCAATGAAGTTGGTGTTGGACTTGTCCTGGTTGCCGCCGAAGGCCAACGCCGCGATGAGTGTCGGCGTGAAGATACCCACGCCGTACGTCGCAATGTCCATGAGGAACCACGGCACCGAGGTGAAGATCGTCCGGCGGATCATGTCCGGTTTGAAGAGTTGCGGCTGCCACAGCGCCTGGATCCCCTCCGAGGACTGCTCGACCTTCTCGCGGTCCTTGTCGGTGACCACCACCGGCACGTTGGTGAGCTCTTCGACGACCTGGATCGCTTCTTCCTCGTGGCCGTTTTGAGCAAGCCAACGCGGACTTTCGGGGACCTTGCGTCTGAGCAGGATGATGATGAGTGCCGGCACGACTCCGAAGCCGAGCATCCAGCGCCACGAGGTCTCCTCGGGGAGGATGAGCAGCACTCCTACGCCGACCAGCGCGCCGAGGAGCATGCCGACCGCCTGCAGCGAGAAGGCGGAGACCAGCCAGCGACCACGATTCTTCTGCGGCAGCACCTCGGCGAGATAGGAGGCCGCGATGGGGTAGTCCAGGCCGATGGCGATGCCGAGCAGGAAGCGGAAGGCAATGAGCGACCAGGTGTCCCACGCGACCATGCAGCCGATGGAGAAGACGACAAACATCCACAGGTCGTACTTGAAGATGCGCCGACGACCGAGCTTGTCACCGAGCGGGCCGAGCACGGCGGCGCCGAACATCGCACCCACGATGGCGGCGGCAGAGATGAGGCCCTTCTGCCAGGCGTTCGCGCCGAGATCCTCGGCGATGAGCGGATTGGCAACTCCAATGATGAAGAAATCGAAGCCGTCGAGCATGATGCCAAGCCCAGCAAGGAGCCAGAACTTGCGGTGCAGGCGCGTCATCCGCGCCTGGTCCAGTGCCTTGCCGAGGGGAACGGGCTTGACGTCGCTCACGACTGCACCCTAGGAGTGCCGCAAGCGCCCCGGAAGGCGCGCCATCGAGTCTTCACCGGGAGCGCCGATTGTTCACCTGCGCGTTGCCTATCCGAATCGACCGTTGACGTAGTCGAAGGTCCGCGGATCCTGGGGCTCGCCGAACATCAGGTCGGTCGGGCCGTGCTCGACGATGTGACCCGGCTGGCCGTGCTCGGCGAGGAAGAACGCACACTGCTGAGATACGCGCTGGGCCTGCTGCATGTTGTGCGTGACGATGACGATGGTGACCTCCTCGCGCAACTCCCCGATCGTCTCCTCGATGCGCCGTGTCGAGGTCGGGTCGAGAGCGGAGCATGGCTCGTCCATGAGGAGCACCTTGGGCTTGATCGCCAGGGAGCGCGCAATGCACAGGCGCTGCTGCTGCCCG
>VGBQ01000327.1 GCA_016870425.1 Actinomycetota bacterium
TCGCACGCCGCGCGGACGCGGCAAGGCCAACGGCTCGCTGCACAGCGTGAAGCCGGTGTCGCTGGTGACCGGGCTCATCGACGAGGTGCAGGCCCGCCATCCCGGACTCGACCCCAATCAGATCGACGACCTCATCCTCGGCTGCCTCACTCCGCTGGGCGATCAGGGCGCTGACATCGCCAAGACCGCGGCCATCGCCGCTGGCTTGCCCGACACCGTCGCGGGCATGCAGATCAATCGCTACTGCTCCTCGGGCCTGGAGGCCATCAACCTCGCTGCGCAGAAGGTGCGCGCTGGCTGGGACCAGATGCTGCTCGCCGGCGGTGTCGAGTCGATGAGCCGCGTGCCGATGGGCAGCGACGGCGGCCCGTGGGCGATGGACCCGGAGACTGCGTACAACTCCTACTTCGTGCCGCAGGGCATCAGCGCGGATCTGATCGCCACCATCGAGGGCTTCTCCCGCGACGACGTCGATGCGTACGCCGCACGCTCGCAGGAGCGCGCCGCCGCTGCCTGGTCAGGTGGCCGCTTCGCCAAGTCGGTCGTGCCCGTGAGGGACATCAATGGCGCCGTCATCCTCGATCACGACGAGTTCATGCGCCCCGAGACGACCGTGGAGTCCCTCTCCAAGCTCAATCCCTCCTTCTCCGCCATGGGCGAGATGGGCGGCTTCGACGCGGTGGCGCTGCAGAAGTTCCACTGGGTGGAGCGCATCGACCACGTCCACACGCCCGGCAACTCCTCGGGCATCGTCGACGGTGCCGCTCTCACGCTGGTCGGCAGTGAGGCTGCGGGCAAGGCGGCGGGGCTCACGCCTCGGGCTCGGGTCGTCGCCACGGCCGTGACGGGTGCGGATCCCACGATCATGCTCACCGGGCCGACGCCAGCCACCAAGAAGGTGCTCGCGGCAGCGGGACTGACTCCCGCAGACATCGATGTGTGGGAGCTCAACGAGGCCTTCGCCTCCGTGGTGCTCAAGTGGATGCGCGACTTCAACCTCGACATCGAGCAGGTCAACGTCAATGGCGGCGCCATTGCGATGGGGCATCCCATCGGCGCCACCGGCGCCATGATCACCGGCACCGTCATGGACGAGCTCGACCGCATTGGAGGTCGTTACGGCCTGATCACCCTGTGCATCGGCGGCGGCATGGGCATTGCCACCATCATCGAGCGGGTCTGAGGGAGATGAACGTGAGCGACAATATGTTCCGCTGGGACAAGGATGCCGACAACGTCGTCACCCTCACCATGGACGACCCGGACGCCAACGCCAACACCCTCAACGACACCTTCGTCAATTCCCTCGAGGCGACCCTCGACCGCCTCGAGGCCGAGAAGGACGACATTGCCGGGGTGATCGTCACGAGCGCCAAGAAGACCTTCTTCGCGGGCGCTGATCTCAACCTCATCATTCAGGCGACCGCCGCGGATGTGCCGCGCCTGGAGGCTGAGAGCGCCCGACTCAAGGGCTATTTCCGTCGCCTCGAGACGCTCGGCAAGCCGGTCGCGGCTGCCATCAACGGTGCCGCGCTCGGCGGTGGACTGGAGATCGCGCTCGCGTGCCACTATCGGGTCGCACTCGACGCCAAAGGCAGCGAGATCGGCCTGCCGGAGGTGACCCTCGGCCTGCTGCCCGGCGCGGGGGGCGTCGTGCGCACCACCCGGATGTTCGGGCTGCAGAAGGCACTCATGGACGTGCTCCTGCAGGGTCAGCGTCGCAAGCCGGCTGCCGCCAAGGACGTCGGCCTGGTC
>VGBQ01000328.1 GCA_016870425.1 Actinomycetota bacterium
ACAGGTCGACTATATCGGGGGTGCCCACCGCCGCTGTCGCCTCGGTGATCGTGGCGTAGCCCTGTTCGCCGTGCACGACCTCTGCCCGGGGATAGATCGGGATGACGCGCTTGCCTTGCGACTGGAGCATCTCGGCGATCACGTAGGCATCTCGATCGGGGTTGTTGCCCAGGCCGACGACGAACCACACCGCCGTGTCTTCGAGGATGCGCGATGCCGTCTCAGCGGTGCCGTAGAGCCGCGGATCACGCCCCGTCATGATCACGGACCCGAGCGCCCTTCTCGATCGCCGTCTCGCGCAGGGAGCTTTGGAATGCCTGCATGCGGGTGAGGAGTTGCGCATCAGACGTCGCCAGGATCCGCACGGCAAGCAGCCCGGCGTTGCGGGCGTTGCCGACGGCGACAGTCGCCACGGGCACTCCGGCGGGCATCTGCGCGATGGAGAGCAGGGAGTCCAAGCCGTCCAGGTGGGCGAGGGGTATGGGAACGCCGATCACCGGGAGCGGGGTGAGCGAGGCCACCATGCCGGGCAGGTGCGCCGCTCCGCCGGCTCCAGCGATCACCACGCGCAGTCCGCGGTCGACTGCGGATTCGGCGTAGTCGACCATCTCCCTGGGCATGCGATGAGCGGAGACGACATCGGCTTCGTAGGACACGCCGAACTCCGTCAGGGCCCTGGCAGCATCCTCCATCACGGGCCAGTCCGAGTCGCTGCCCATGATGATGCCGACCAACGGCGGAGCCTCAGTCATCGATCACTCCCGTGAAGTAGTCGGCCGCGTGGTGAGCGCGAGCAAGCAGGTCCGGGAGATTGTCGCCGACGACGGTCACGTGACCCAACTTGCGCCCCGGCCGGATCTCCTTGCCGTAGAGGTGGACCTTCAGCCCCGGATCACGAGCCAGGACGTGACGGAAGGCCTCCTGGAGAGGTGGCAGTCCTGCCACATCGCGCGGACCGACGATATTGACCATCACCGACCAGGCGGCAGTGGCTGACGGATCCCCCAGAGGCAGGTCGAGCACCGCGCGCAGGTGATTCTCAAACTGGCTGGTGACAGCCCCGTCGATCGTCCAGTGACCGGAGTTATGCGGACGCATGGCCAACTCGTTGACCAGCACACCGTCGGCGGTGTCGAAGAGTTCGACGGCAAGCATGCCGGTCACATCCAGGACACGGGCGATCTCCAGCGCGATCCTCTGTGCCTGCAACGCCCGCTCGTCGTCGAGATCCGGGCACGGCGACACGACCTCCGAGCACATCCCGTCGACCTGCACGGTGCGCACGACGGGATACGCCACCGCCTGACCGTGGGGGCTCCTCGCGACCTGCGCGGCGAGCTCGCGGGTGAAGGGCACCCGTTCCTCCGCCAGCCAACGGGCCCCGGGCACCAGCGGAGTCTGTCCCATAATGCGGCGTGCCTCATCGGCATCTCCGACGACCCAGACGCCGCGGCCGTCGTAGCCACCCCGCGAGACCTTCAGCACCAGCGGCCACCCCAGCGCGGCACCGACGGCATCGATCGCGTCGGCGGATGCGACGTGACACCAGGCCGGTGACGGCAACCCCGCCCGGTCGAGGGCCTCGCGCATCGCGATCTTGTCCTGTGCATGCACGAGAGCGGACGGGCCTGGCCTCACGGCAACACCCTCGGCCTCCAGCGCGCGCAGGTGCTCGGGTGGCACGTGCTCGTGGTCGAAGGTGATCACCGTCGCCCCCTCGGCGAGGCGACGAAGGGCGTCGAGATCG
>VGBQ01000329.1 GCA_016870425.1 Actinomycetota bacterium
CGGATATCGCCGTAGTCCCCGACGCTCACCCACTCGCACGCGGGGACGATGCTCGAGTAGCCCGGGTCCGTGAAGGCGGGGGATCCCTCGGGCACGACCGGCGAGAGCGGATAGCGGGTGCGGGAATCGAACTCCTGCGACACCGGCGACTCCTTCGTGTGGGCCGGCGGGGATCACCGGCAGCGCCCAACCTAGCCAGGCCTACTCTCGTGCGCATGGCGGCACTCCCCCTGCGCGCGGTCGACGTCGCTCCTGGTCCCACGGGCATCGAGGCGGCCCGCTCAGCCCTGATCGCTCGGCTGGAGGGCGACGGCGCCCCCTTCGCGCTGATCCCCGAGCCCTCACGCCATGTCACGCCGGAGTACGCCGCGATGGTGCGCGCCTGCGTGCGCCCCGACGAGCCCGTCCAGGACGACGACACCGCGCTGGTCGCGGCCACCAGCGGCTCGACGGGCTCCCCGCGCGGGGTGCTCGTCACGCGAGCCAACCTCCATGCCGCGGTGGAGGCATCGTGGGAGCACATCCCGGGCCTGCGCGCGTGCTCCTGGGTCCTCGCCCTCCCCGTCACCTCGATCGGCGGCTTCGGCGCGATCGTCCGAGCCACGCTCGCGGACACCGCCCTCCATGCACTGCCGTCCGTGGGCGGCGCTGCGCCGTTCCGTGTGGAGGATCTCCTCGGCCTGCGCGTCGACGAGCCCTTTGCGATCTCGATCGTGCCGACGCAGCTCGCCGACATCCTCGAGTCCCCGGATGCCACCGCGTGGCTCTCGCGTGCGACGACCGTCCTGGTCGGGGCTGCGGCCACGCCGGAGTCCCTCGCCGTGCGCGCGCGGGATGCTGACATCTCCCTGGTCACGACGTACGGCATGACCGAGACCACCGGCGGCTGCGTCTATGACGGCGTGCCGCTGCCCGGGGTGCGCGTCGAGCTCGTCGACGACGGACGGGTCGACATCCTCGGCCCGCAGGTCGCCGCGGGATATCGAGGGGACGTGGCGTCACCGGCCTTCAGCGGCACCGGAGACGAGCGCCGCTTCCGCACGGCGGACCACGGGACCTGGCGAGACGGGCGCCTGACCATCGCGGGCCGCATCGATGACGTGGTGGCCGTGCACGGCGTCAATGTCTCACTCGGCGCCGTGGAGTCGGTCGTCCGCAGCGAGCTCGGCGTGCGCGATGCCGCGGTCGTCGGCGTACCCGATGCGCGCCAGGGTCACCGCATAGTGGCCTTCGTCGTCATGGCAGACCTCGCAGGGCTGGCCGCCATCGCACCGCTCGTCGTCGAGAGACTCGGCGGAGCGGCGCGCCCGGAGGTCACGCCGGTCGACGCGCTGCCTCTCCTGCCCAGTGGCAAGATCGACCGCCTCGCCCTGCGCGCACGCGCTCAGGACGCCTGAGCGGGAGGTCGCATGGCCACGGCACGCGAATGGCTCGAGGGCGCGCGCCCGCGCACGCTCGGCGCGGCCATCGCCCCGATCGCCGTCGGCACCGGCGCCGCAGCGACCGTCGGCGCCGTGCAGCCGATTCGGGCCGGCCTCGCCCTCATCGTCATGCTCGCCGCCCAGATTGGCGCCAACTACGCCAATGACTACAGCGATGGCATCCGCGGCACGGACCGCGAGCGGGTCGGCCCGGTGCGGCTCGTCGGCCAGGGGCTCGCCTCCCCGCGGCAGGTCCGGGGGGCGGCCGCAGCAGGCCTGCTGGTGTCAGCGGCCGCCGGACT
>VGBQ01000330.1 GCA_016870425.1 Actinomycetota bacterium
GCTGGGCCGGCAAGTGGACCCCTGCGGCGGCGTACGCCGGCACCGCGCTCGGGGCGGTCGCCGCCTTGCCCGGGGCGGGCGAGCGCACGATGCGCGCCCTACGGCGGCGACTGGGGCGCACGACCGGCGAAGGCCCGGACGCTGCCAGCCGGGCCGCGGCGCGCACCGTCGTACAGGCAGAGGCCTGCGACGCCGTGGGGCGCCCGCTCGCAACGGTACGGCTCGAAGGCCCATCGCCGTACGACCTCACGGCGGAATTGCTCGCCTGGGGAGCGGCGATGGCGGCCACGCACCCGGTCGCGCCCGGGGCCCACGGCCCCGTGGACGCCTTCGGGCTCGACGCGCTCGAGCGCGGGTGCGCCGACATGGGCCTTGTCGCCGTCACCTGATGGGCACCCTCGCCGCCAGCTTGTCGACGCTGACCGAAAACCAGTGGACAGCACGCAGCGCAGCACATGCCGAGCGCGTCGCTCCCTGGATCGCGCCACGCCTGGAGCGACGCCGCCGCGGAGAATCGCATCCGGTCGATGACTTCCTCTTCGACTACTACTCCTGGCGCCCCGCCCAGTTGGCCCGCTGGCATCCCGGCTGGGGGGTCCAGCTCACAGGCGGCGTCGATGCTTTCGCCGGCGTGCGGGGCTACGTCGTCGACGGGCGCGATGCCTTGGTGGACGCGCGCACCCTGCCCATCGACATCATGCGTACGACGCTGGACCTGCTCGAGGCGACCGCCGGGCGGCCGCCAGCACTGGGTTGCTTCGGCCGACACGAGTGGGCCATGGTCTATCGCCTGCCGCCCGACGAGGTCCGCCATGTCGCCTGGCCACTGCGTCTGACGTCCGAGGGGATAGCGCACGTGGTGGAGTCCTCCCCACTGCGCTGCACGCACATCGATGCCTTCCGCTTTTACTCCGAGGCCGCGCGCCCCCTCAACGTCATCCAGCCGACGCGTGCGACCCAGGTAGATCACGAACAGCCCGGTTGCCTCCACGCGACGATGGACCTCTACAAGTGGTGCTTCCGGTCCTACCCCGCCATCGGTGCGGACCTCACCGCCGACTGCTTTGCCCTGGCCCGCGAAGTGCGCGCTGTCGACATGCGGGCATCGCCCTACGACCTGAGTGCACTCGGCTACGCCCCTATCGCCATCGAGACACCCGAGGGCCGATCGGAGTACGTCGAGCACCAGCGGGACTTCGCCCGCCGTGGAGCGGTGCTGCGGGACCGCGTGATGGCAGTCCTGCACGCCGCACTGGGCAGTGAGGCATGGCGATGAGCAGTCAGGCGGGTGTCGCGCTGCTGCGCCTGGCCGCCTTCGCTGTCGCCGCCATCCTGGTGGGAGTGGTGCTCGCGGTCTTCTCCACCGGTGCCTCCACGCCGGACGAGACGATCGGCATAGCGACCCTGCAGACCGCGGTGTTCTTCTTCGGCCCGATCGCGGCCATCGCCACCCTGGCCTTCATCGTCGTGCTCGCGCTGACGCGCCCTGCTTCACTCGCCGTGCGGAGCCGCGCCACACGCTTCGTCGCTGCGGCGTACGCCGCGGTGGGGGTGGGCCTCGCCGTGCTTCTCTCGGGCACATGGTGGGGCCTGCTCGGTGGCATCGGATCCACTGCGGCCGCAGCACTGTCGTGGTGGCTTCTCGGACGTCCGGAAGCACCCCACACGACCTAGGACTTCGGGTAGGGGACCCCTGAAGCGTCAAGCTCCGCGAGG
>VGBQ01000331.1 GCA_016870425.1 Actinomycetota bacterium
CAGTCCCTGACCACCCGCGTCGACGACGCCGGCGTCACGCAGCACCGGGAGTTGATCCGTCGTCAGCGCCAGAGCCGCGTGCGCGGATCCGACGGCACTCTCGATCATCGCGACCAGGTCCTCCCCCGCCTGGACCGATTGCTCCGCCGCATCCGCGGCAGCGCGCGCCACCGACAAGATCGTGCCTTCGACGGGTCGCGACACGGCGGCGTAGGCCTCGTCACTTGCAGCACGCAGCGCGCGCGCGACGATCCCTGGCGCCAGCGCATCGCCATCGGGCACCTCGGAGAGCACTCCCGCGACTCCGCGCACGATCTGGGCGAGGATGACACCGGAATTGCCACGTGCCCCGAGGAGGGCGCCGCGTGCCATGGCCGCCGCGACATCGGCCGTGCGCGCGCGCCTCCCGCCCGCCTCCGCGTCGTCGAAGGCCTCGTCGACCGCGGCACACGCGGATTCGACCGTGAGGAACATGTTGGTGCCGGTATCCCCGTCGGGGACGGGGAAGACATTGAGGGAGTCGATCGCCGCGCGTTCCTCACCCAGCGCCGCCAGGGATGCCTCAGCCCAGGCACGCACGGCGGGCGCATGCAGGCGCGTCGGCGGCGCGGCCATCGTCACCTCCCGGCCCCACCCCCGCGGGTGTGGCTCACGTCACCGTATCCCCCGGGGCCGACGGGTCGGGCCTCCCGGTTTGGGCTGGGCCCCCGGTCTCGGCTACCCTCATGGGGCTGCTGCGCATCGCAGTGGCGCGAGGGGGCCCACCGGGGTCCGCGCCGATCACCCAAGGAGTCACCGTGGCTGCCACCTGCGACGTCTGCGGCAAGGGCCCGGGCTTCGGCAACAGCATCTCGCATTCCCACCGCCGCACATCGCGCCGGTGGAACCCCAACATCCAGTCCGTGCGCGCGCTGATCGGGCGCGCACCCAAGCGGCTGAAGGTCTGCACCTCCTGCCTGAAGGCAGGCAAGGTCACGCGCGCCTAGTCGCTTCCGCGGCGCTCAGGCACGGAAGTGCTCGAACCCCGCCACCTGCTCGACTTCGCGCCCGTCGACGCGCACGCGTGCTCCTGACCCGATCGCATCCACAGCGGTGCCCACAGCCACGAAGCCTTCGGGCAGGCGCGCCTCGGCCGGGAAGGCAGCCAGCAGAGCGTGATCGTCGCCGCCGCCGAGCACCCAGGTGAGCGGATCGAGGTTGTACGCCGAAGCGGTCGTGACGACCGCCTCGTCACGAGGCAGGGACGCGCTGTCGAAGTCGATGGACACCCCCGACGCCCGGGCCATCCGCTCACCGTCGAGCAGCAGCCCATCGCTCACGTCCATGAGAGCGTGGGCACCCGCGTCCGACGCTCGCACGCCGGCACGGTAGTCGGGGCGGGGTCGGCGGTGGGCCTCCACCAGGGCGCGCGGTGATCGGAAGCCGCGCGAGAGCACGGCCAGGCCACCAGCCGCGCTTCCGAGCGCGCCGCAGATGGCGATGACATCCCCCGCACGAGCACCGGAACGCAGGATCGGTGGTCGGCCGCCCAGGTCACCCAGTGCCGTCACGCCGATCGTGATCGCATCGCCGCGCACGAGGTCGCCACCGACGAGTGCGGCGCCGGCCCGTGCCGACTCTTCCAGCAGGCCGGCGAGGAAGGCATCAACCCAGGCGATGGGCGTGGTCGGCGGCAGCGCAAGTGCGATGACCAATGCGGTCGGG
>VGBQ01000332.1 GCA_016870425.1 Actinomycetota bacterium
ACCGAACTGTCCGTGGCCGCTCCGATTGGCGCCGCCGTCGGCGAGCGCTATCCCGAGGCGCTCATGAAGTCGATCGACTCCTGACCGCACGGCGGTCGCCGAGCCCCCCGATGGCGACGGCTCCGAAGGCAATGAGCACCCCCGCGACGAGGTGACCGTCCACCACGTCGGTGAGGAGCAGGTCAAGGAGTAGCGCACCGGTGAGTTGCCCGGCAGTCACGAGCAGGGACACCGCCAGCACTCCAATGCGTCCGACAATCCACGCGGTCGCGGCGAGGAAGAGGGCTCCGATCAGCCCGCCGAGGTAGAGCCACGGTGGCCCTGACGGGGGCGCCTGGAGCTGGACCTGCCCCGAGAGGGCCAGGATGGCGAGCACGAGTGCCACGAGCGCGAATCCCAACATGAAGTTGATCCAGGCAGCCACAAAGGGCTCACCGGTGACCGCCGTTGCTCGCCCATTGGCAGCCTGCTGCCACGCAACTGCCGCGCCAGTCACCAGACACAGCGCTACCCATCCGAGGGTGCCTGGCCCATCTTCCCAACGACCCCCCGAAGCGACAATGACACCTCCGAGTCCGAGGGCTGCCGCGATGATGCGGCTCGTGGAGACGCGTTGTCGGCCGCGCGGCCCCCAGCCCCGCGCATCCACGACAAGGGATGCCGTGATCTGGCCAGCGACGAGGGCGACGGAGAAGAGCGCCACGCCAACGACGGGAACCGAAAGGCTCTGCGTCGTGATGAAGAGCGCTCCGGAGAAGCCTCCGAGAACGATCCAGCGAGGCACAGAGGCTTCGCGCACGGACCGCGCGAGCGTAGACAGCCCCTGCCGGATACGCCGCGTGGTCACCCCGACCACAGTGAGCAGGATCAGCCCGACGGCGAAGGAGATGGCAGCCGCCTGGAAACCGCTGCCCACCTGCGCCGCCAAGCTCCCGTTGGCGCGCGCCTGGACAGCACTCAGGGCGCCGACAGCGAGCCCGCTGCCGGCCATGACCAGGAGGACGCCGGTCTGGCGCCGTTCAGCGGCCATCAGTGGAAGAAGTGACGGGTGCCGGTGAGAAACATGCTCGCCCCAGCAGCCTCCGCCGCTGCGATGACCTCCTCATCGCGCACGGAGCCCCCGGGTTGCACCACGGCGCGCACCCCCGCGGCGAGCAGCACCTCGAGCCCGTCGGGGAAGGGGAAGAAGGCATCCGATGCAGCCACCGACCCGCGAGCACGCTCCTCGCCTGCACGCGACACCGCGAGCCGAGCCGCATCGACACGGTTGACCTGACCCATGCCGATCCCCACCGCGGCACCGTCTTTGGCGAGCAGAATCGCGTTGGACTTCGGCGCGCGCACGGCGCGCCACGCGAAGGCAAGGTCCTCCATCGTCGCCGCGTCGACCGCGGATCCGGCAACCAGGCGCCAGGTCGCCGGGTCGTCTCCGTCGGCCCCCAGGTCATCTGCTCCCTGCAGGAGGACGCCGCCGGAGATCGGCCGCAGGTCGACCCATCCGCGGTCCGGTCGCGGCGGAGTGCGCAGGATGCGCAGCCCCTTGCGCTCGGTGAGCACGCTCAGTGCGTCCTCGTCGTAAGCGGGAGCGACGACGACCTCCGTGAACACCTCGGCCATCGCCTGCGCCATGGCGAGAGTGACCGGGCGATTGGCCGCCACGACTCCTCCGAACGCCGACACCGGGTCCGT
>VGBQ01000333.1 GCA_016870425.1 Actinomycetota bacterium
AGTTCGAGCACGTGTTCGCGCGTCTGTTCCCCGGGGGCGACGGACGTCTGGTGCTCACCGATCCCTCCGACATGCTCATGACGGGAGTCGACGTCGAGGCACGCCCCCCCGGCAAGAAGGTCAAGCGCTTGTCGCTGCTCTCCGGGGGCGAGCGTTCGCTCACCGCTGTGGCCTTCCTCATCGCACTGTTCAAGGCGCGCCCCAGCCCCTTCTACGTGCTCGACGAGGTCGAGGCAGCCCTCGACGATGTCAACCTCGGTCGCCTGATCGACGCAATCGACGAACTCCGCACAGCGTCGCAACTCATCGTGGTCACGCACCAGAAGCGGACCATGGAGATCGCGGATGCGTTGTACGGCATGTCCATGCGCGGGGATGGCGTCACGCAGGTCGTTGGCCAGCGCCTGCGCGAGCACGATCCCGTGTCTGCCTGAGAGGATCCGACCGTGACTGCCGTGCACTACGTCCTCATTGGCCTGGCTCTGCTCGTCGTCGTAGGCATCGCCATTGCCCTTGTCCTTGGTCGGCGCGGGGAGCCGAAGCCCCCTCGCCCGCGCCCGGGAATTGACTACGCACCCGGGGTCGGCGATGACGACACGGTCCCCCGGGACACCCCGAGGCGGCCGATCGAGGAGGCTGTTGACTCCTCCGTCCTCGGCGGCACTGCAACCATCGACGATCCGTCGGTTGCCGAACTCGAGGCGGTCTGGGAGGTCGAGGTCCCCGAGCCGGCGGCCGGCCGCTTCGTGCGGCTGCGTCGACGCCTGGCGCGCTCGCAGAATGCGCTGGGCCGGGGACTGCTCTCACTGCTGTCGCGCGACACCATCGACCAGGACACGTGGGACCAGATCGAGGAGACGCTGCTGACGGCCGATCTCGGAGTCCAGGCCACGACCGAGCTCATGGACCGCCTGCGCACGCGGGTGCGGGCCGAAGTCCCCCATCACGCGGAGGCGGCCCGCGCCCTGCTGCGCGAGGAACTCATCGGCCTGGTCGACCCACACCTGGATCGATCCCTCCGCACCGCGCGCCACGGCGGGCCTGCCGTGGTGCTGGTCGTGGGCGTCAACGGCACCGGCAAGACGACGACCACGGGCAAACTCGGCCGGCTGCTGGTCGCTGATGGCCGGGCCGTCGTCCTCGGTGCCGCCGATACCTTCCGCGCGGCCGCCGCAGAGCAGTTGCAGACCTGGGGGGATCGGGTGGGTGCCGCTGTCGTGCGCGGACCGGAAGGCGGTGATCCGGCAGCGGTGGCCTACGACGCCGTGCGCATCGGCACCGAGGCCGAGGTCGACACGGTCGTGATCGACACTGCCGGGCGCCTGCACACCAAGGTCGGGCTCATGGACGAACTCGGCAAGGTCAAGCGCGTCATCGAGAAGCAGGGCCCGGTCGACGAGGTCCTGCTCGTCCTCGACGCCACCACCGGTCAGAACGGACTCAACCAGGCGCGCGTGTTCGCCGAGGTCGTCGACGTGACGGGCATCGTCCTCACCAAGCTCGATGGCACGGCCAAGGGCGGAATCGTCGTCGCGGTCCAGCGCGAGCTCGGGGTGCCGGTCAAGCTGGTTGGCCTGGGGGAGGGCCCTGATGACCTGGCTCCCTTCTCCGCCGACGAGTTCGTCGATGCCCTCCTCGCGGATTAGCGCGCCGCGACATATTCCCGAAACAT
>VGBQ01000334.1 GCA_016870425.1 Actinomycetota bacterium
ACGCTCGTTGCGCATGGCGACCTGCCAGAAGGGCACGCCCTCCTCGGCTCCCCGAGCCAGGATCTTGTCGTCGATATCGGTCACGTTGCGCACGAAGGTGACGTCGTAGCCGGACGCCTCCAGCCAGCGGCGGAGGATGTCGAAGGCCAGGCCTGACCGGATGTGGCCCACGTGAGGAGGTGCCTGCACCGTGGCGCCACACAGGTAGATCGACACTCGGCCCGGCTCGAGGGGCACGAAATCGCGCACCGCACGGGTCGCGGTGTCGTAGAGGCGCAGGGTCACGCAGACAGACTAGTGGTGGGACTAGTGAGGGACGCGGGTGACGACCTTCTCGGGCGTGATGCGGCACACGACGCGGACGTTGTCGGTGCCGTCGTCGCCCGGGTAGCGACCGGTGCCGGTGTAGGCCTCGTTGAGACGATCGATGAGCTCACGCCCACCCTCTTCGACCATCGTCACGTTGCCGCGCACCTCGACGTAGGAGTAGGGGTTGTCCTTGGGGTAGACGAGCACCGTCACCTTCGGATCGGCCAGCATGTTGAGGTACTTGCGGCGACCCTTGATCGTGGAGACGAGCAGGTCATTGCCATCGCGCTCGACCCACACGACGGACAGCTGCGGATACCCGTTGGGGTTGGTGGTCGCGATGGTGGCGAACTCAGGCGCGTCCAGCATGGGGAAGGCCTCGGGCGGGATGGTCGCGGTCATGGGGCGACCGTATCGGACGGGCCTCCGTCAAGGAATCGAGAGGAGCGCGGTCGCGATCGCGGCCAGGCCCTCACCGCGGCCCGTGAGTCCGAGGCCGTCCGTGGTGGTGCCCGACACGCTCACGGGAGCGCCGGCCGCTGCCGACAGCGCCGCCTCGGCTTCTGCCCGCCGCGTGCCGATCCGGGGACGGTTGCCGATGACCTGGATCGCCACATTGGCGATATCCCAGCCCGACTCGCGGACGCGTGCAGCCGCGTGGGCAAGCAGAGAGGTCCCACCCGCCCCAGCCCACTGCGGATCATCGACCCCGACGAGTGACCCCAGATCCCCCAGACCTGCGGCGGAGAGGAGCGCATCGCACGCTGCGTGGGCCGCAACATCACCATCGGAATGACCCTCGAGACCATCGCCCTCCCACAGGAGTCCGGCGACCCACAGGGGTCGCCCAGAAGCGAAGGCGTGGACGTCGACGCCCACGCCGACCCGACTAGCCGACACCGCCGGACGCCCTTCTGCGCACGAGGATGGCCTCCGCGAGGACAAGGTCGAGGGGACGCGTGATCTTGAACGCCTCCTCATGCCCAGGGACGACGCCCACGGTCACCCCCATGCGCTCCACCATGCCCGCGTCGTCGGTGGCATCGCCCCCATCGGACTCGGCGTGCGCGCGCTGGAGGACATCGCGGGCGAATCCCTGGGGCGTCTGCACCGCGTGCAAGCGGGATCGGTCAAGCGTGGCGCGCACGACGCCGTCGCTATCGACCTCCTTGATGGTGTCGACCACGCCCAGGGTGGGAATCACGGCATCCGCGCCCGAACGCACCGCTGCAGCCACTCGGTCGACGACCTCGGCGGGCACGAGCGGGCGGGCAGCGTCATGCACGAGCACGACATCGACCTCCGGGGGCAGCGCCAGGAGGGCCCGAGCGACGGAATCC
>VGBQ01000335.1 GCA_016870425.1 Actinomycetota bacterium
CTTCTCGACGTTGAGGATCTTGCCGCGGATGGGCAGGATCGCCTGGGTGCGCGGGTCGCGTCCCTGACGGGCGCTGCCGCCCGCGGAGTCGCCCTCGACGATGAAGACCTCGCACTCCTCCGGCTCACGGCTGGAGCAGTCGATGAGCTTGCCGGGCATGCCCGCGCCCCCGAGGAGTCCCTTGCGGTTGCGGGCGAGGTCACGGGCCTTGCGCGCGGCGATGCGCGCCGTGGCGGCGTTGACCGACTTGCGTGCGATCTCCTTGCCCTCGGCGGGGTTCTGCTCGAGCCACGCGCCGAGTTGGTCGTTGACGACCTTCTGCACAAAGGTCTTCATCTCGGTGTTGCCGAGCTTGCCCTTGGTCTGGCCTTCGAACTGCGGCTCCTTGAGCTTGACGCTCACAATCGCGGTGAGGCCCTCGCGCACGTCCTCGCCCGCGAGGTTGGGGTCCTTGTCCTTGAGGATGCCCCACTCGCGCGCGAACTTGTTGACCAGTGAGGTCAGCGCCGCGCGAAAACCCTCCTCGTGCGTGCCACCCTCGGTGGTGTTGATCGTGTTGGCGAAGGTGTGGACCGACTCATTGAATCCGGCGTTCCACTGCATGGCGATCTCCGCCTGCAGGCCCTTCTTGTCGTCCTCGGCGGCGAGCTCGATGACGGTGGGGTTGCCCGGGCCCTTTGTGGCATTGAGGTGGCGGACGAAGTCGGCGATGCCGCCCTCGTAGAAGTAGGTGACCTCGGCGACCCCCTCGTCGTTCTCGCCACCGAATTCCTCGACCAGCCCAGGGCGGCGGCGCTCGTCGATGAGGGTGATGGTGAGGCCGCGGTTAAGGAAGGCCATCTCCTGGAATCTGCGCGCGAGGGTCGCGGTGTCGTACCAGGTCGTCTCGAAGATGTCGGGGTTGGCCCAGAAGGTGATCGTCGTCCCGTGCTCGTCGGTGGCTGCGCCCTTCTTCAGCGGAGCGGTGGGTACGCCGTTCTCGTACGACTGCGTCCAGGTGAATCCGTCTCGCTTGACCTCGACCTCGAGCCGGGTCGACAGCGCATTGACAACGGAGACGCCGACGCCGTGCAGGCCGCCCGAGACGGAGTAGCCGCCACCGCCGAACTTGCCACCCGCGTGGAGGACGGTGAGCACGACCTCGAGCGCCGGCTTCTTCTCCACCGGATGCTCGTCGACGGGGATGCCGCGACCGTTGTCCGTCACACGTACGCCGCCGTCCTCGCGCAGCGTCACCGTGATGTGCGTGGCATAGCCGGCCATGGCCTCGTCGACGGAGTTGTCCACGACCTCGTAGACCAGGTGATGCAGGCCCCGCTCACCGGTGGAGCCGATGTACATGCCGGGGCGCTTGCGCACGGCATCGAGCCCCTCAAGGACTTGGATCGCGCTGGCGTCGTAGGACACGGGCGGAGGGCCTCCTTCAGGGGCTGAGAGCCGGCGGGAGCCAGCCTCAGGCGGGGGGATCGTCTAGTCGCTCATCCTAACGCTCCGACCGACAGGAACATGCCCGAGAGGGCCCCTGTGGACGCCGTGGCGCCATCCACAGGGGGGGTCACGATCGTCATGGTGCGCCCGGGGCATTTGGGGCTCTCAGGGCCGCCTGGCGCCCGGGGCGGTGGGCCCGGACGGTGGGCCTGGGCGGG
>VGBQ01000336.1 GCA_016870425.1 Actinomycetota bacterium
CTCCGGCATCCCCGCGCGTGCAGACCTCAGGGCCGCATCAAAGACCCGGTGCGCCAGCAACGCCTCGGCGGGAGTGGCCGTCCCGAAGCGCCCCTGGAGGTCACCGGCGCGCTCAGCCAGATAGGAGGCCCACATCTGGAGCAGGGCGTCGCCGAACCCAAACTCGAAGATCGGCCCCGACACCGTCGGCCACGCGGACACGTTGCCCGGCTGGCCCTCCTCCCACACCTGTTCGCCGTCGCGAGTGGCGAAGCGGTGCAGCACGGTGGGCTGGCGCGTGCTGAAACGCACTCCGCCGTCCATGCCCACCGCGTCGAAGAACCAGGTGTTCATGTGACCGGGTGCGATGCGCCGGGTCTCCCACAGCATGGTGAAGTCGCGCCCCGTGGACGGGTGGGCCGTGCAGGTCAGCAGAGCGTTATCCCAGGTGTCACAGGGGACCGGGGAACCGTCGGGCCCGGGCCGCTCCGTCACGACATCGTCGAGCCGGGCGTAGACGCGCGTGGGCATCCATCCCAGGCGCAGTGGCAGGTGCGCCACATGTAGGCCGAGGTCGCCCATGACACCGATCTCGCCGCAGGTCTGGGCGCGTCGCTTCCAGTTGACCGGCTTGGAGCGGTTGAGGTCGGAGGAATGCCAGAATCCCGAGCGGACGTCGAGGATGTCACCCAGCGCGCCGGAGGCGGCATAGGCGAAGGCACGCTGGGCCCCGGGATAGAAGGGGAACTCGCTGGAGACGCGCACACAGGCGTCGGATGCGTCGATCGACGCCACGATGCGCTCGGCTGCCGGCAGGTCGATGCCGAAGGGCTTCTCCCCAAGGAAGTCTCGGCCGGCACCGGCGGCGGCGACGTAGATCTCCTCGTGCAGCTGGTGCGGTACGGCGATGTAGAGGACGTCGATCCCCTCGTCCTCGACGAGCTCGTGCCAATCCCCCGTCAGCCGTGTGACCGAGTCGACACGGGCAAACCACTCGCGCGCTGCGGGCGCCGGATCAGCGACGGCCACGACCTTCGGGCGCGCCGGATGGTCGACAAGCAGGTCCCAGCGCCCGCACACGGCGGCGAGTTCGCGGCCCATGAGGCCACCGCCGATGATCCCGATCCGGACGTCCTGGGGCGTCGTCATGACGAGCGCAGGATCTCCAGCGCCCGAGTAGCACTCGCACCGTCATGCAGCATGGCCATGAGCGCGCGCGTCATGCCGGCCGGATTGGCATGCTGGATGATGTTGCGGCCGTAGACCAAACCCGCCGCACCCTGCGCGAGCAACGCCTCGGTGCGAGCGAAGATCTCCTCGTCTGAGACCCGGCCGCCTCCCCGGATGAGCACGGGAATCCCCGACGCCGTGCGCACAACCTCGTGATAGACCGACGGGTCGTCCGTGGGATCGGCCTTGATCACGTCGGCGCCCAGCTCGACGGCCTGGCGCACGATGGGGATGATGAGATCCACGTCGCCGTTGACGGTGTAGGGCCCGGCATCGGTCTCCTTCATGACCAACGGCTCCACCATGAGCGGCATGCCGTAGTGGTCGCACTGCTGCCGGAGCTCCATGACATTGCGGATGCACGCCTCCCTTACCTCGGGTCGCCCAGGCAGGTCGAGCAAATTGACGACCACGCAGG
>VGBQ01000337.1 GCA_016870425.1 Actinomycetota bacterium
TGCATCTCGTCCAGGATCGCCTGCACATAGAGCCACGAGCCGCCCACGATCACCACGTCACGCCCGCGCGACTCGATCGCGGCCACACTCGCACGTGCTCGGTCGCGGAACTCCACGACGCTCACCTCGTGGTCAGGCGCCCACACGTCGAGCATGTGGTGGGGCACGCCGCGCCGCTCGGTCTCGGGCACTTTCGCGGTGCCGATGTCCATACCCACGTAGACCTGCATGGAATCCGCGCTCACGATCTCAGCGCCGATGCGCTCGGCGAGTTCGATCGCGAGGTCGGACTTGCCCACCGCGGTCGGCCCGACGATGGCGATGATCATCGGGAGACGGGCACCGTAGGCATGGGGAGCACGACACGGTCGTCCGCGGGCACGGACGCGGTGCGTGCCTCCCAGGCATCCCCCGCGCGGGTACGCCGCACCCCGAGCATGCGGTCCGCGACGAGATGGTGCGGGGCGGCGTAGGTCACCTCCGCCACGACGAGGTCACCGGGACGAGGGTCGCCGAGGTCGGGATTGCGCGCGACGTGCACGAGCCGGTTGTCCGCTGCACGGCCGGACAGGCGCGTGGTCGCATCATCCTTGCGGCCCTCACCCTCGGCAATGAGCACCTCGACCTCGCGGCCGACGAAGCGCTTGCCCTCCTCCCACGCGATCTCCTCCACCAGGGCGAGGAGGCGGTCATAGCGGTCCTGGACGACCTCCTTGGGCACCTGCTCGTCCATCGTGGCGGCGGGCGTACCGGGTCGCGGGGAGTACTGGAAGGTGAAGGCGCTGGCGAATCGCGAGGCGCGCACCACGTCGAGGGTGCCCTGGAAGTCCTCCTCGGTCTCGCCGGGGAAGCCGACGATGATGTCGGTGGTGATGGCCGCCTCCGGCATCGCCGCGCGGACGCGCTCGATGATCCCTAGGTAGCGGTCGGCTCGGTAGGAGCGGCGCATTGCCTGGAGGATCCGATCCGAACCGCTCTGCAGGGGCATGTGGAGCTGGGGCATCACGTTAGGCGTCTCCGCCATCGCGGCGATCACGTCGTCGGTGAAGTCCCGCGGGTGCGGGCTGGTGAAGCGAACGCGCTCAAGGCCGTCGATCCGCCCGCAGGCGCGCAGCAGATCGGCGAAGGCACCCCGGTCCCCGAATTCGACACCGTAGGCGTTGACGTTCTGGCCCAGCAGCGTCACCTCGATGACGCCCTCTGCCACGAGCGCCTCCACCTCGGCGAGGATGTCTCCGGGCCGGCGGTCCTTCTCTTTGCCGCGCAGCGCCGGCACGATGCAGAACGTGCACGTGTTGTTGCACCCGACGCTGATCGACACCCATGCGGCGTACGCCGACTCGCGGCGGGTGGGCAGGGTCGAGGGGAAGACCTCCAGGCTCTCGAGGATCTCGACCTGCGCCTCTTCGGCGATGCGGGCCCGCTCGAGAAGTGCGGGGAGCGAGCCGAGGTTGTGGGTGCCGAAGACGACGTCCACCCAGGGAGCCCGCCGGATCACCTCGCCGCGGTCCTTCTGGGCAAGGCAGCCGCCGACGGCGATCTGCATGCCCGGGGTGCTGGCTTTGATGGGCGCGAGGTGGCCGAGGTTGCCGTAGAGCCTGTTGTCGGCG
>VGBQ01000338.1 GCA_016870425.1 Actinomycetota bacterium
GTGGTCTCCTTCGACGTGAAGGGGGGGCGCGAGGCGGCGTGGAAGGTGATCGACTCGACCCGCCTGCTGTCGATCACCGGCAATCTCGGGGACGTGAAGACCACGATCACCCATCCGGCCACCACCACCCACGGCCGCATCACCCAGGCCGCGCGCGACGCCGCCGGGATCGGCGAGGGACTCGTCCGGGTGGCGGTCGGCCTCGAATCGGTCGAAGACATCCGGCGCGATCTCGCGCGCGGGCTGGATGCCTGACGCGTCGGCCGGCACAGCCGCGTGAGCGCTGTCATCGCGGCGTAACGGCTCGGACGGATCTTCACAGCCTCGCCCGCCGTGAAGGTTCGTCATGAAAGCCCGTTCGTCCGGTTGTCGTCGCACCTGCGTCACCGCCCTCATCGTCGCCAGCGGCGCGATGGTCGTGCTGGTCCCCCCCTTGCGCCTGCCATTGCGCAGGGGCAACCCGACCGCCCGGTACGGCTGGTGATCCCGTACCCGCCCGGGGGCGGAACCGACATCACCGCGCGGGCGATCGCCGTGCGCCTCGGCGAGGCGCTGCAGCAACCGGTCGTGCTCGAAAACCGGCCTGGCGCGACCGGCATGATCGGCGCAGCGCATGTCGCGCGCAGTTCGCCTGACGGTCAGACAGTCCTCTTTGGTGCAGCGAGCGAGATGGCGATCAACGCCAGCCTGTATCGCAAGATGGCCTACGATCCTCGCACCGACCTGGAACCGGCGAGCCTGATCGCGGTGTTCCCCCTCGTGCTCGTGTCGAGCGCGGGCCCCCGGCTCTCCCTGCGCGTGGTCCTCGATCGGGCTCGAACCCATCCGGGAACCGTCACCTACGGGTCGATCGGGGCGGGCAGTCCCCAGCATCTCGCCGGCGAACTGCTCGCCGCGATGGCCAAGGTCTCCCTGGTTCACGTGCCCTACAAGGGATCCGGACCGCTGGTCCAGGACGCGGTCGGCGGCCATGTCGATGTCGCGATCAGCAGCGTGCCACCCGCCGTGCCGCTGGTCGCCGCCGGCCGGCTGCAGGCGCTCGCCGTCACCTCCAGCCGCCGCGCTTCTGCACTCCCCGACGTGCCCACGGTTGCGGAACTCGGCTATCCGGCCTTCGATTTCAGCACGTGGGTGGCGGCTGCGCTCCCCAGGGATGCACCGTCGGCGATGATCAACCGGTTCAACCGTGCCTTCGTGGCGGCGCTGTCTTATCCCGAGGTCAAGGCAACCCTCGTCAAGCAGGGGGCGGAGCCGGTAGGCTCCTCTCCTGATCAATTGCGCGGCTTCATCCGCGGCCAGATCGAGCGCACGGATTCCATCGTCGCCAGAACCGGGCTGCAGCTGGACTGAACGCCGTCGCGAGTCGGGGGGACGTCCTTGCGCCGCGCGCTGCTCATTGTCTGTGACGGTCTCGGATCCGACTGGCTGGGACGTGGATATACGCCTGCGATCGACGGACTGCTTGCGTCCGGCCGCCGCTCGGCGGATCACCGGGCGGTGTTCCCGTCCGTCACGCGCGTGTCCGCAGCCAGCATCGCGACCGGGTGTTACCCGGGATCACACGGGCTCCAGGGCAATCAGGTTGCTCTGCTGGAGGGGGACAGGTGGT
>VGBQ01000339.1 GCA_016870425.1 Actinomycetota bacterium
GGTCGAGTGCGCGGGCGGTGGACACGGCCGATCCGGCGCGGGCGGCCAGCGCCGTCATGTCGGCGGGCACGGGGTGCAGCAGGTCGGGGCG
This sequence comes from Actinomycetota bacterium, assembly GCA_016870425.1. Classification (GTDB taxonomy): domain Bacteria; phylum Actinomycetota; class Actinomycetes; order S36-B12; family S36-B12; genus Mxb001. Next base: position 92 of record VGBQ01000339.1, read on the forward strand.
CCCGGACAGCAGCCGAGCGAGGTCATCATCGCTGCGGCCACGCAGATCGTCGGCAAGGCTGCGAGCGGGCACCGGATGACGCTACCCCTAGGCTCGCCCAATGCGCGCGATCGGCTTCGACCTCGACATGACCCTGGTCGATTCCGCCGATGGGATCGTCACCTCGGTCCAGCATGTGGTCGCGCAGTACGGCGTTGAGGCCGACGGTGAGGAGATCCGATCGACGATCGGCCTGCCCCTCGATCATGTCTTCCCACGCTGGCTGCCCGACGAGCCCTACGACGTGCTCCTCGCGGCGTACCGCGCGCACTATCGCGAGCACGGGATCCCGCTGACGCGTCCGATGCCGGGTGCTGCCGAGGCGATCGCGACCGTGCGCGAGCGCGGCGACCGCGTGCTGGTCGTCACCGCGAAGTACGGCGCCGTCGCAGGCCTTGCCCTCCAGGCAGCCGGTCTCGACGCGGACGAGATCGTCGGCGATCTCTTCGCCGAGGGCAAGGCGTCGGCGCTGCGCGAGCACGGTGCCTGGGTCTATGTCGGCGACCACCCAGGGGACGTGCGGGCCGCTCGAACCGCCGGCGTGCATTCGATCGCCGTCGCCACCGGCCCCACGTCGCCGGATGAGCTGCGGGCCGCGCAGCCGGACGTCGTGCTGCCCGATCTCACCCACCTGCCCCGGTGGCTGGCCACGGTCTAGACGACCTGCGCGCGAGCGGCTAGCGTCTCTCCGTGTCTGTGCGCGCTCTCGCCATCGTCCCCGTCTCCGCCGCCCTCCTCGCCGGTGCCCTCGTGGGTCTGCCGGCGCACGGCTCCGATGCGCCGCCGGCACCCGCGGGGCTCGGATCAGACTCCCCCGTGACCCTGACGGTCGTGCTGCCCTACCACCGCCCGGCGCTCCACGCTGCGGTGCGCGCGGTGTCCACTCCGGGCTCACCGGCCTTCCGCCAGTTCCCCAGCCTGGCCGAGGCAGCGGCCCGCCACGGGGCATCGCCGCAGTCGCGGGCGCGGCTCGAGGCGTGGGCGGCCGACCACGGCATGTCGCGTGTGCGCTTCGATGCCACCGGCCTCACCGCGCGCGTCACCGGACCCGCGCGGGCCTGGACGAAGGTCTACGGCCAGGACTTCGTGGCGACACCGGGAGTCCCCGCCCCGAATGTGACCAGCTACGTCATCTTGGCGCCGGGAGGCAAGACGATCGCCGCACCCCTGCCCAAGGCTCTGCGCGGGATCGCGCAAGCGGTGCTGCCGGTCTACAACGTGGTGAAGTACTCCACGTCGACGCGGTCGGGCATCCCCGAGAACGAAGGCTCGCCCACGGGGCCGGGCATGGAGTGCATCACGCCTGCGCCTTCGGGGCAGAGTCTGGCTCCGCTCACCTACGCACCGCGTCAGCTCCACAAGGCCTACGGCACCTCAGCGCTGCACCGGGACGGTATGCGGGGCAAGGGAGCGCGCCTGGCCATCCTCGGATACGGGCAGTCCTTCAACCCCGGACTGCTGGCCAAGGCGGCGG
>VGBQ01000340.1 GCA_016870425.1 Actinomycetota bacterium
CACGTCACTGGCCTCGGCGCGCGTGGGGCGAGTCGCGGTCGCCATCGAGTCGAGCATCTGGGTCGCGACGATGACGGGTTTGGCAGCCACTCGGCACAGCTCGATGGCGCGCTTCTGGACGAGCGGCACGGCTTCGAGCGGGAGCTCCACGCCGAGGTCGCCGCGGGCGACCATGATCCCGTCGAAGGCGGCGATGATCTCCGCGAGGTTGTCAACAGCCTGGGGCTTTTCGACCTTGGCAAGGACGGGGACACGGACCCCCTCCTCGTCCATGACCCGGTGGACGTCGGCGATGTCGGCCGCGGACCGGACGAAGGACAGGGCGATGAGATCAGCCCCGGCGCGCAGGCCCCAGCGCAGGTCATCGATGTCCTTCTCCGAGAGAGCGGGCACGCTCACGGCGACCCCGGGAAGGTTGAGCCCCTTGTTGTCCGACACGCGGCCGCCCTCGACAACGCGTGTGATGACCCTCGGGCCATCGACAGCGGTGACCTCGAGTGCCACACGCCCGTCGTCAATGAGGATGGCGTCACCCGCGGCTACGTCGCCCGGCAGGCCGGCGTACGTCGTGGACACCATCTCCCGGTCGCCGGGGACATCCTGTGTCGTGATGGTGAAGGCATCCCCAGCCGTCAGCAGGACCGGTCCGGACGCGAATCTCCCGAGGCGGATCTTGGGTCCCTGGAGGTCCACGAGGATCCCGATGGCGCGGCCGGACTCATCGCTCGCACGTCGCACGCACTCGTAGACCGCACTGTGATCGGCATAGGAGCCGTGACTGAGGTTGAGACGCGCCACGTCCATGCCGGCCTCGGCCAGGGCAAGGAGCTGCTCGTAGGAACTCGTCGCCGGACCGAGGGTCGCAACGATCTTGGCGCGGCGCATCAAACTCCTTGCGGGAGGGGATCTGTCGGATTCGCGGGTTACACGGTAAGGGGTCGAGCGGACGCCGGGATCGGCGAGGGCAGGTTGGACTCCCCCGTGAGGAAGCGGTCCACGGAGGCGGCCGCTGAGCGCCCCTCGGCGATGGCCCACACGATGAGGGACTGCCCGCGTCCGGCGTCGCCGGCGACGAAGACCCCCTCGAGCGACGACGCGTAGTCATCGCCGCGCGCGATCGCTCCTGTGTCGGTGACCTGCAATCCCATCTCCTCGGCAATGGACATCTCGGGCCCCACGAATCCCATGGCGAGGAAGACCAGGTCAGCCGGCACCACGCGCCCACCGTCCGCGACCGGCTCGGGAGACCCCGAGCTCCAGTCGACGTCCACGAGGCGGAGACCGGTCAGTCGTCCGTGCTCGCCAACGAACTCCTCGGTCGACACCGCGAAGACGCGCTCGCCGCCTTCTTCGTGCGCGCTCGACACGCGGTAGGTCATGGGGTACGTCGGCCACGGCTGCCCCGCGGGGCGGTGATCGGGCGGAGTCGGCATGATCTCCAGTTGCGTCACGGAAGCGGCTCCCTGACGGTGGGCCGTGCCGAGGCAGTCCGCACCCGTGTCGCCTCCACCGATGATGACGACGTGCTTGCCGGCAGCGTCGATGGGGGGATGGTCCAGGTCACCCTCCTGCACACGGTTGGCACCGG
>VGBQ01000341.1 GCA_016870425.1 Actinomycetota bacterium
CCTCAGGCCGTTGGACCCGGTCAACCTGCGCACGCAGTTCAACGGCGGCAGGACGACCTCGGTCATCACCTTCTGGAACCCGCCCTCGCCGGAGACGGACCTCTGGGCCTCGGCCTCGATCGAGCGCGTGGCCAAGCGCGTCGGCTGGGACGTGCCGCAGGCGATGCGCGACCTCGTCAAGGCCGCCGCGGCCGAGCAGGACCAGGCGAGGCAGGTCGCCCTCTACAAGCAGTACCAGCAGCAGTTGGTCGACAACGCCCACTACCTGATCCTGCTGCAGCCGATCTACCGCATCGCCGTGCGCAACACGCTGAAGAACTTCAACGTGACCGCGGCGGGCTGGTACGTCGAGATGGAGCAGGTCGAGCCGGCCTGATCGTCGCCGTCCCGCCGGCGCCGGCCATCGGCTGCGCGCCGGCGGGACGGGTTCCTCCTCCGGTGGCGCGCGCCGCCCCGGCGGCCGCGAGGGATCCATGTTCCGCTACCTGACGCTGCGCCTCGCCTCGATGGCCGTCATGGCCGTGCTGGCGACGCTGATCGTCTTCCTCATCGCGACGCAGGTGCCGGCGGACCCGGTGCTCGCGCAGCTCGGCGACCTGCAATCGGCCGACAAGGAGCTTGTCGCGGCCTATCGCCGGAAATGGGGCCTCGACCTGCCGATCTGGCAGCAATACCTGCTCTTCCTGAAGGGCCTGTCGCAGGGCGACCTCGGGCAGTCGATCTCCACGCACCGGCCTGTCCTCGACGACATCCGCCAATACGCGCCGGCGACCATCGAGCTGGCGACCGTCTCGTTCCTGCTCGCGATCGCCATCTCGATCCCGCTGGGCGTGCTCGCCGCGGTGAAGCGCGACACGCCTATCGACCACCTCGCGCGGCTCGTGTCGCTCATCGGCGTCTCGGCCCCGACCTTCTGGCTGGCCTTCATCATGCTGGCGGTGTTCTACGGCGGGCTGCAGGTCGCGCCGGGCCCGGGGCGGCTCGACGTGACGGCGCTGCCGCCGCCCTCCTGGTCGGGCCTGCTGCTCGTCGACAGCGCGCGCGCCGGGCAATGGGACACGTTCCACGACGCCGCGGCGCATCTCGTCCTGCCGAGCATCGTTCTCGCGGCCTCGATCGTCGGGCTCCTCACGCGCACCGTGCGCGCGAGCATGCTCGAGGCGCTGGCGCAGGACTATGTCCGTGTCGCGCGCGCCAAGGGCCTGCGCGAGACCGCCATCGTCGTGCGCCATGCCCTGCCCAACGCTCTCGTCCCGGTGGTCACGCTGGGCGGCATCGCCTACGCGATCCTGCTCACCGGCGCGGTGATGACCGAGACGATCTTCAGCTGGCCGGGCCTCGGCCGCTACACGTTCCGCAGCGCGATCGCGCTCGACTTCCCCGGCATCATGGGCATCACGCTCGTGGTCGCGGTCGTCTACCTGGTCGTCAACCTGCTCGTCGATCTCTCCTACGCGCTCATCGACCCGCGCGTGGTGCGGCGATGAGCGCGGGCATCGCCGGCGCCCCGGCGACCGATGCCGCGGAGGCCAGCCGCGCGCGGCGCGGGCGCTGGCTGCGTCGC
>VGBQ01000342.1 GCA_016870425.1 Actinomycetota bacterium
CCCGCCCTCGAGGCCCGCCTCGGCGTGGGCATGGCGCGCGTGGAGGAGTTCCTGCGCGCGTCCGTGCGCAGCGACTACCCCTTCGTCACCGAGGCATCGAGGCACCTCGTCGATGCCGGAGGCAAGAGGTTCCGTCCCCTTCTGGTCCTGCTGGCCGCCGAGTTCGGCGACCCCGACGCAGCGGGCGTCGTGCCCGCGGCAGTGGTGGTCGAGTTGACCCACCTGGCGACGCTTTACCACGACGACGTGATGGACGAGGCGGACCTGCGACGCGGCGCCGCCTCGGCCAACGCGCGCTGGGACAACACCGTCGCGATCCTCACCGGCGACTTCCTCTTCGCCAAGGCATCCGACATTTTGGCTGACCTCGGCCCGGAGGCGGTGCGGATCCAGGCGCGGACCTTCGAGCGCCTGTGCACCGGACAGATTCGCGAAACCATCGGACCGGAGTCCGGCGATGCGGTCGCGCACCACCTGCGGGTGCTCTCCGACAAGACCGGATCGCTCATCGCCACCTCCGGACGATTCGGGGCGATGATGTCGGGTGCTGCTCCGGACGTGGTCGAGACCATGACCGTCTTTGGCGAGCAGATCGGCGTGGCCTTCCAACTCGCCGACGACATCGTCGATATCGCCAGTGACTCCGATGCCTCCGGCAAGGTCCCGGGCACGGATCTGCGCGAAGGCGTGCCCACCCTCACCGGCCTCATCGCCTTGGCCACCGACGACGATCCGCGCCTGCGCGAGCTGCTCACCCGGCCCCTGGATGACGATGATGATCATGCTGAGGCCCTCAAGCGCCTGCGCGATCACCCCGCCCTCGACTCAGCACGCCAGGAGGCCCGCGCCTGGGCTGATCGGGCTCGCGAGACGCTCGCATCCCTGCCGGCGGGATCGCCGAGGGATGCCCTCACCGCCCTGTGCGACTACGTCGTGACCCGGACGGGCTGACGGCGGCGAGCATCCCTAGTAGCCGAGGAGCCGCGCTGCGAGGTCGTCCATGACTTCGGTCGCGCCGCCACCGATCCCGAGGACGCGCGCGTCACGATAGTGACGCTCAACCTCGCTCTCGCGCATGTAGCCCATGCCGCCGTGTAGTTGCACGGCGTGATCGACGACGAAGTCACAGGCGGCCACCGCGGTCTTCTTGGCCTGCACAGCAGCAAGGATCATCTCCTCGCCTGCGGCGTAGCGGCGTGCGACATCGCGGGTGTAGACGCGGGCGACATCGATCTGGCGTGCCATCTCCACGAGGGTGTGGCGCACCACCTGGCGAGCGATCAACGGGCGGCCGAAGGTCTCCCTGGCCCGGACCCAGGCAAGGGTGAGGTCAAGGGCCCGCTGGGCGGTGGAGTACGCCGTCACCGCGATGCTGATGCGCTCCGAGACGAAGTGCCGGGCGAGGGAGGCGAACCCCAGGCCTTCCCCCAGGACGTCGGAATCGGGCACGCGCACCCCATCGAAGGCCAACTCCGCGGTGTCACTGCACCACCAGCCCATCTTCTCGAGCGCACGCGGAGTGGCGTAGCCGTC
>VGBQ01000343.1 GCA_016870425.1 Actinomycetota bacterium
CCTATGTCGGTGATCGGCTCGCGCCTGCAGGTGCACGCGGCATCCGTGACGAGCGCGGTCACGCGACTGGAGCGCGACGGCTACGTGTCGCGCGTCGCCGGGGAGGCGGATCGACGCATGGTGCTGGCCCGAATCACTCCTGCCGGGCGCCGGCGCGCGCTCCAGGCCACGGACCTGCTCAACGCGAGCGTTTTTGGTGACACCGGCTTGCCGGGGCCCTCCCTGCGAGCGATGGTCGCGGGCCTGGATCGAGTGCGCGCCCACCTAGGCGACGGCGTCGGTGACGAGGGCTAGAGACTGGCGAGCGAGCGTGGAGCCCGGGTCGCGGCCTTGCCCAGCCGACTGCGGGTGCCGAGCTCCTCTGCCATGAACTCGCGCAGCAGGTCGATCGCGGCCAGGACCTTGTCGCTGCGCAGCGAGTAGAGCACGTGAGGTCCCTGGCGGGTCGCCTCCAAGACCCCGCGCTCGCGCAAGATCGCCAGGTGCTGGGAGCAGTTGGGCTGGCCGATCTCCAGCGCATCGGCGAGCTCGCCCACGGTCATGGGGCCATCGCGCAACTCGTTGATGATGAGCAGGCGCTTGGGGTCGGCGATCGCCTTGCACAGGCGAGCATGCAACTCGTGGATCTCCAGCGCGGTCTCACGGTCCATGACTCAGCCTGCCTTCGCTAGGGCGTGCACTTGACGGTGTCCGTGCGCGGCGTGATGCTCACGACATTGAGCCTGCTGAATCCCGTGGGCGAGTTCGTCGACTTGAAGTTGAGCTTGCCCTTCTCCAGCGGATCCCACGTGGCATTGACGAGCTTGGCCAGGGACGGAGCGTGGCGGAAGAACCTCACCCCGGTCTCGGTCACGATGACGAACTGCGCCTGACCACCGACGTAGGTGTTGGGCACCCACGACATGTGGACCTTCTTGCCACCGATGGTCCTCGCCATATCCGAGGGGTACTGGCTGCGCACGGAGGCGTGGCAGATCTTGCCGTCCTTGACGGCGACATCCCAGTTGGCGATGGCACCCGTGACGTCGTCGCCCACCTTGCCGTTGGGGGACCAGTTGATACGAGCCCAGACCTTCTTGGTGTCGCTGCTGTTGGCGAAGCGCCCGGCGAAGGAGTAGCCCGCCGCATGGTCGACGAGCGCATCGTCGGAAATGAAGACGTAGGGGGTGGTGCGCACCGCCTCCTTGGTCGGGAGGTTGGGGCGGAGCACCTCAGCACGGACGATCGTCTGGCCCACCTTGAGCGAGCTCTCCCGGGCCCACTTCTCGGCCTCGGACTGCCGAAGGGGGATCCGGCTGCCGTCGCGCAGGATGATCGCGGTCGGCGGTCGGCCGTAGGAGGTCCGGTAGACCACGCCGTAGACCATCTGCGGCTTGTCCTCAGGCAGGCGCACATTGGGCGCGCCCTTCTGCACCCAGACAAGGGCGCACACGGGCGTCTGCAGTCCGATCACCGTGGTCGTGCCTGCCATCCGCTGGCACGCCTGGGGGTTGGTCCCCGGGGCCGCGGACGCGGCCCCGGGGACGA
>VGBQ01000344.1 GCA_016870425.1 Actinomycetota bacterium
AGGTGCCGCACGAGGTGGTCGTATACAGTCACGGATTAGAACGCTAGCCTGGAAGCAGCCTGCCGGAGAACTTGCATGAAAATGCGCACGCTTTGGTTGTCGGTCGGGGTCGCACTCATCACCGCGCTCACCATGGGACAGGGCTGCGCTGCCGGGAGGGGCAACGAACTCACCGGCTCGGGGAGCACGGGCTCCGCAAGTGGCCCCAGCGGCAGCGGAGGCGATTGTCTGCTGTGCGGGACGGGAGGCGGCGGCGGAGACGACCAGCAAGGCGTCATCGTGATCTCACCCGCCACCGCCGCGCTGGCGGTGGGCAACGGCAACGTCCCCACCCAGCAGTTTTCCGCGACGATAAACGGCACCGATGTGACGTCGGCGGTCACCTGGGTCGTCGAGAAGCCCGACACCGGGTCGATCTCGAAGGGCGGGCTCCTCACGCCGACCGGGAAGGTCGGCGGTGTCACCAAGATCTTGGCGCTCTACAACCAGACCAAGGGCGAGGCGCTCGCCACGATCTCCGTCTCGCTCGTCGCGAACACCGCGAACCTGAGCTCAAGCGACCAGCAGCTGCTCGACGCGGCGCAGCCGACGAACGACCCGGGCTTTCGAGTCACCTACCCGCTCGACGGCGTCGTGGTCCCGCTCCGAATGCTCTCACCCGAGATCATGTGGAACAGCGCGAAGAGCGCGACGGCCTACCGCCTGCGGCTCACGTCGAAGTACATCGATTACATCGAGTACTTCACGTCGCAGAACCCAGGCATCAAGGCGCTCTCTCAGCAGCAGTGGGAAGACATTCAGTTCTCCGGCACCGGCCCGGTCAGCGACCCACTCAAGGTCGAGCTCGCGCGGCTCTCGGGTGGCGTCGCCGAGGCCACCACACCCATCTCGATCGGGATCGCTCAAGGCATCGTCTACGGCAGCGTCTACTATTGGCAGCTGCCTTACCAGGGCGGAAGCAACGGGAAGATCCTCCGCATCAAGCCGAGCTCCGAGATCGCCGACGAGTTCTTCCCGAGCTCGGATTGCTGGGGCTGCCACAGCGTGAGCCGAGACGGCACCAAGATGATGGCGACGTTCGAGCTGGGGGGCTTCAACGGCTTCCCACAGCAGCTCATCGACCTCTCCAAGATGCCAGCCCAGCTCGGCACCATCCAGGCCGGGACCGGCATCACCGGCGTGTTCTCGACCTTCAACAACGACGGCACGAAGGTCGCCTATTCGAACAACTTTGGGGGCGGCATGGGCGCGAACGTCTCCGCCGTGCACATCGTCGACGCGGTGACCGGCCAGCAAGTCCTGCAGAACGCGCTGCCGCCTGGCTGCGGCGAGCCGAGCTGGTCTCCCGACGGGACGATGCTCGCGGGGATCTGCGGCATGGACGGCGGAGGATGGACCTTCGACTCGTTTAGCGGTGACTTGACGATCGCCCACCTAAACGCGCAGCAGAACCAGGTCACCTCGATGACCACGGTCGTCCCTCAGGGCAATCTGACGGGGCGGCCTGCCTACCCA
>VGBQ01000345.1 GCA_016870425.1 Actinomycetota bacterium
GGGAGTTCATTGCGATCGTCGATCATGGGGTACGGCGCCATGAGGAAGGCGATGGCCGGACCGCCACGGTCACGCGCCATCATCGTGGTCGCGATCGCGAGGTTGCCACCGGCACTGCCGCCGTAGACAGCGACCCGATGCGGATCGATGTCGATGTCGTCGACATGGTCCGCCATCCACGTGAGCGCGGCGTAGCAGTCGTGGACCTGGGCGGGGTAGGGATGCTCAGGCGCCTTGCGGTAGTCGGTGGAGACCACGACGGTGTTGGTGAGTTCGCAGAGCATCTCGGCGCGCAGGTGCTCGCCGTCCAGGTCACCGATGATCATGCCGCCGCCGTGGATGTAGAGGATCCCCGGAAGCAGGACGCCCGTGGCCTCGGCGGGGGTGTAGATGCGCACGCGCACGTCGGGCTCTCCCTGCAGCCCCGGGATCGTGCGGTCCTCGCTCACGACACGCTCGTTGGGAGGCAGGTCCGCCGTCATCGTCTGCAGCAACTGTCGCACGAACGCGCGGCGCTCGACGATGTCCGGGATCGCGTTGAAGCCTCCGGGCACTGCCTGGAGCAGCATCTCCAGGGGCTCGCGGGAGGCAGGGTCGATCCGGTCACGCTGGGCCGACATGCAACGCTCCTTTCATCCGGGTGTGGCAGCAGAAACGCTAGTGCGTGGCCCAGGGGCGTGTCCGGCCTTCAGCCAACTGCGACCTCGGCGTCGTCTGCCTGCGCCCGGCGGACATAGCGGGGGAACACCGCGATGATGGGGATGAGCAGCAGGGAGATGCCGATGATCACGAACGCCGGCACTAGGTTGCTGCCCGTCGAGCCAAGCAGGGCTTCCTCGACGGCGGGTGTGAAGCTGCCGATGATCATGCCGATGCTGTAGGTGAGCGCGAGGCCGGTGTAGCGGACCCGGGTCGGCACCAGTTGGGTCATCTCCGTGGTCGTGGTCGAGTCGACGAAGGTCTGGAGGGTCGCGAGGATCACGATGGACAGCAGTACGCCGGCGACGACGCCTGAGTTGAGCAGAAGGATCGACGGGATGGCCAGGACGGCGTACCCGATCACCGCGGTGATCATGAGCGGTCGACGTCCGCGGCGATCGCCGAGTGCGGCCACCGGGACGATGAGCGCGATGTAGATGACCGAGATGAGAGCGGAGACGAGGTCGGCGCGCGCATCGGAGATGCCCACCACCGTCTCGAGGTAGGACGGCATCCACGAGATGAGCGTGTAGACCGTCACGCCGCTCCAGGTCGCGAGCGCGAGCATGAGGAGAGTCGCGCCCGGGTAGGTGCGCAGCAGGCCGCGGACCGGGGAGCCGGTCTCTCCGGATAGTGCCGCACCTTGGAAAGACTCTGTCTCGCGCATCCTGCGCAGCATGAGGACCGCGACGACCGCCAAGACGAACCCGATGGCGTAGGGGATGCGCCACGTGCCCTCGGCCAGCGCCTCCTGCCCCCAGACGGCGGTGGTCATGAAGACGACCAGCGAGGCCAGCAGGTTGC
>VGBQ01000346.1 GCA_016870425.1 Actinomycetota bacterium
TCATCAGCCGCTTCCGAGAAGAGCTCGCCGCAGGCAAGAGCGTGCCCGACGCCGTGGCCGCCACCGTCGGGAGCGCGGGCAAGACGGTGTTCGTCTCGGGGATCACCGTCGCCCTCGCTCTTGCCGCGCTACTCATCTACCCGCAGTACTTCCTCAAGTCCTTCGCCTACGCCGGAATCGCCGTCAGCCTGCTCGCGATCGCCGGTGCCCTCACCGCGATCCCCGCCCTGCTGGCAATCCTCGGCCGCAACGTCAACCGCCTCAAGGTGCGCCGTGGCGATCTCGCACCCAAGGACGACGGCGCCTGGTCGCGCATCGCGCGCTTCGTCATGCGCTATCCGTGGCCCGTGCTCATTGCCACCGTCGCCTTCCTGCTTGTGCTCGCCGCGCCGGCACTCGGTGCCGTGTTCGGCCAGGTGGATGAGCGTGCGCTGCCGCCGGATCACCCGGCCGCGGCAGCAGGGCAGGTCCTGCAGGAGCAGTTCCCCGGCAACGAGAGCGCGCCCTACAACATCGTGCTGCGCGAGCCGTCGAGCGACGCCGATGTCTTGGCCTATGCGGAGGAGATCTCGCTCCTGCCCGACGTCGAGCGCGTGACGACCCCGACCGACGTCGTCGTCGATGGGGCCGTCGTGGCACCGAACCCCGACCCCACCACGTGGATGACCTCCGATGCCGTGCGCCTGGAGGCGGTGAGTAGCGTGCGACCCATTGACCCCGAGGGCGCCGCGCTCGTCGCCGACATCCGCGCACTTCCCTCCCCCGCGCAGGAGACCCTCGTGGGAGGGACCGCCGCACAGTGGGACGACGCCACCGCCAGCGTGCTTGACCGCATCTGGATCGTGCTGCTCTGGCTCGCCATCACGACGTTGGTCATCCTCTTTCTCTTCACCGGCAGCATCCTCATTCCGATCAAGGCCTTCCTGCTCAATCTGCTCAGCCTCGGTGCCACGCTTGGAGTGCTGGTGTGGGTCTTCCAGGGCGGTCACCTGCAGTGGCTCACGGGCGACTACACCGTGACCGGGACCGTCGACGTGCCGACCCTCGTCCTCATCGGCGTCATCGCCTTCGCACTATCGATGGACTACGAGGTCTTCATGCTGTCGCGCATCAAGGAGGAGCACGACAGCGGCATGAGCACGACCGAAGCCGTCGCCTTTGGCCTCCAGCGCACGGGGCGCATCATCACGGCGGCGGCCCTGCTCATCGCCATCGTCTTCGCATCGTTCCTCACGAGCTCGGCCACCAACATCAAGCAACTCGGCCTCGGCGTCACCGTGGCGATCCTGCTCGATGCAACGGTGGTGCGCGCGCTCCTCGTGCCGGCGTTCATGCGGATCGCAGGCAATGCCAACTGGTGGGCACCCGGACCGCTCAAGCGCCTTCACGCGAGGGTGGGCCTCAGGGAAGGATGAGGTCATGCTGAGCGAGATCATCCTCATCGCCCTCGCCGTGGCCTTCGCGCTCATGGGTATCGGCGCCCTGGTCTCCCCCACCGTCGT